>CALJGH010000126.1 GCA_938073925.1 uncultured Nitrospinaceae bacterium | reverse complement strand
ATGTGTCTTGAGGCTCCCAGGGAGAAATGGGCGGAGTTTCCGATTTATTCAGAATGCTCAATTCATCGACATAGACTTCAATTTTGCCGGTTTTTAATTTGGGATTGACCATGTCCTCGGGGCGGGCACGTACTTTTCCTATTACGCCGATGACAAAATTACCTCGAATGGACTGAGCATGTTCGTGTGCCAGTTGGTCGATTTGTGGATTCAGTACCACCTGAGTCAAACCATATTTGTCCCAAAGGTCGACAAAAATTAATCCGCCATGGTCGCGGCGCGTATGTATCCATCCACAAAGAGTGACCTGTTGGTCAATATCTTTATCCGTTAATTCTCCACAATGATGTGTTCTTTGAAGTTCGCTACTCATTTATGACCTTTATTTTTAGACAAGAGATTTTGCCAGCCAAGACGCAATGCGACAAAACCGATAACTTACTGAAAACAGAGGGTACTTGCAAGGGATAAATCGATGGAATACAGGAAGTATTAGGACTCAACGCTTTGAGTGCTTGTTTCGTCTTGGGCATCGGCTTCTTCCTGCTCCTTTTCTTCTTCGGCCATTCGTTCGGCTTCAATTTTGGCTTTTTCCAATTGTTTTTTATGTAGTTGATAGTCGATGACCATCTGCGGTTTGATCTTGATGGCCAGCGGAATCTTAACCGTGCTGCAAGAACGCATACAGACTCCACAGCCCGTGCAAATATTTTTGTCGATAATGGGTTTGTCGTCTACCTGATGAATCGCTCCAGGAACCGGGCAGTCGATGACACATTGCTGACAAAATGTTTCACCATAAGCCTGGCATTTCTTTTTGTCGAGTATGGCATAACCCATACTCACATCTGTCAATTCCTGGACTGGTAACAGTGCCCCATCTGGACAAGCGGAAATGCACGGCAAGTCTGTGCACATAACGCAGGGGGTTCGCATTGCATCAATATAGGGAGTGTTGTGGATGAGGAACCCAAATTTTTTCGGAGCTCTTTGAATAGCATCTTTCGGGCAGGCATGAATGCATTCCTCGCAACGTGTACAGGCCTGCAGAAACGCTTTCTCCGATATCGCTCCAGGCGGTCTCAGCACCGGCACTCTTTTGGTGATTTTATCGACGGCTTTATTGACGTTGTCTATTTTGCCCTGAACATTGTCGAGTGCAGGTTTGGCAAAGAAGTGGAATCCCTGACGCAATAAATTTCGTCGATCGTATTCCGGGTCTTCTTCCTCACCCTCCTCCAACGCGAAAATATTATGACTCGGCAGTTCCTGTTCTGCTGTTTCAAGAGTCTCTGCAAAAGACTCTTCCTTCTTTTCTGTGTTGTCGCTTGGTTCAATGCTGTCGTCTGGGGTGGGGTCGGACTTGAATTTAGAAACCAGACGTTTAAAAAACCCCGGTTTGGGAGGGTCTTCTTCTGCTTGCAACGGTTCGGTAGATTCTTCAGCGATAACCGGTTCGTCTGCTTCCAGTTCTTCCGACTCTTCGTTGCCGGCCTTTTTTTCTTTGTTTTTTTTGGGTTGTTTTTTTCGGTCCTCTTCAACCGCTTCGGCAAAATCGGATACTCTGCCAAAGGAAAATAAATCGCGACGCGAAACTTCTTTCGGTTCTTCAGGTTCTACCGGAGTGATGGTTTCTTTGTCCAGGCTTAATGGACTAGAAACACCACCGCTGGAATGGTTCCCTCGCTGATCTTCATCGATGAGGTCTTCGACCCCTCGCTCGACGACTTTTTTACCCTTAAAGGTTTTTTTTGCAAGGTTGTATCTAAACTTCATGGATCTATAACAAAAAGGTTAGTGAAAAATCAGCTCACTCAGTAAGCCAACCTCGTTCCTGTGCGATGTTGTTATAGTCATGCCAGTTTTGCGCATCGGCGTTTTCCAACATGTATTCATCCATCGCCAGAACAAGCGGGTGTCCCTTGTTAACGAAGGACTGTACTGTTGGGAACCTGAGGATGAATGTTGTGACAGCGGCCTTACTCAAGACCATGATGTCTTTATTTGCCAGTACAGTATTTAATACTTCTTCGCCATTTGTTTCAGTTATTGACTCAAACAGCTTTGCCGTTTCTTCTTCGAGTTCGGGGTGTTCATCGCAGGTTATGGCAGCATTCATCTGCAATTCAAGGATTCTCTGATAGTCCGCTTCATCATATTCGCCTTCCATGCGGCCTTCTTCCCAAGCCGACCCATCTGCCTTGCGATCGCCGGAGGTATCCTTACGTTCAGACGCTTCCGAAAATGCTAGGTTTGCTTCATCAAGCATTATTTTTACTTTCACTTCTGCGCTGGTTTCAGTTTGTGACATAACTCGTTTTTTGCTCCATTTGCTATAAGGCCGGGCATTATCCATTAAGACCAGAGGGAAAAACCCGGCACACTGTTAAATTTTAATTTTTGAAGGTATTGATACCAGTATGTTAGCATTAACTCATAGGATTCCAAAAGCTTTAAAGCGGATTAGCACTTCAAGGAAAAGTGTGTGTTTCTCGAAGTACGCAATCTGAAGTATGGAATCAAATTATGATACCATAGCGCTCTATCGAATAATCGGCGTTTTGAGGAATATATATGAAAAAAGTAATGTTGATATTTCCACCGGAGTGGGTGCCCACGGCTCCTTATCTGGCATTGCCCAGTCTTGCCGCAGTGTTGCGTCAAAACAACATCGAAACTGTCCTCAAAGACATCAATGTCGAGATGTTCGACCATTTTTTCACACCCGGATTCCTGCTGTTTATAAAAGGAAAGATTCAAGATCGTTTCAAAGATCTCAAGAATCAACGAGATCCTCTCAGTCCAGAAGACGTCGAAATAAAGCAAATGCTCGATGACTATCAAAGGATAGACCTCGATCACCATATACAAAAAGTGACCCGCGCAAAGATCATCATGCGCAGCGAAGAGTTTTATGAGGTAGAGAAAGCCGAATGGGCGCTCAACGCTTTTCGGGAAGTGATGGAATATATCTCTGTTGCCTATTTCCCGGCCAGTATCCAGTTCTATCCGATCGAGAGCAACCTCAACGTTTACCGTCCATGGGTTTCGGAAGATTTATTAAAAGTGCCTTTCGACAATAAGGTCAATGTCTACGCCGACATCTGCCGACAACTGGTTTTACGATCCATCAAAAAAGAAAAACCGGAAGTAGTAGGCATCTCTATAGGCACCCCGGTTCAACTTATGGCGGGGATCACATTTGCCACATTGATTAAAGAAGCCTACCCGGATATTCATGTCACCGTGGGTGGTAATATCATCACCCGATTGAAAGACGAGTTTTCTAAATTGCCGCATTTCTTCGGCAAAGCCTTCGATTCAATGATCACTTACGAAGGCGAACACTCATTGGTCTGGTTGGTGGAAGCGTTATCGGGCAAACGCAAAATGTCAGAAGTGTCGAACCTCATCTATAAAGATGAAGAAGGTCAGGTACATGTCAACGAAACCTATCAGGAGCGAGTGGATCAATTGCCGCCGCCTGATTTCGATGGTATGCCGTGGGGAAAATATTTCTCACCGGTAAAACTGGTGCCCTATCTCGGTACAAGAGGATGTTACTGGGGCAAATGTACTTTCTGCGATCATGGTGCCGGTTATATCGATCAGTTTAGAGCGAAACATGCAGAACAGATCGTTGATGAGCTCGAATACCTGAAAAATAAGCTCAACACCAAACATTTTATGTTCACCGACGAGTCGTTCCCTCCGGCGCTGTTCCTCAAGTTGCCGCCGATGATGGTCGAACGTGAGCTCGATATCTATTGGACAACGCTCATCCGCTTCGAATCGCAATTGCTGGAACCAGAAACCTGGGACATGGCCCATAAAGCGGGCTGTCGATCGCTTTATTACGGACTGGAATCGGCCAACGAACGCATCATAAAGCTGGTTAAGAAAGATACCGACATCGAAGCCGCCAAGATCAACCTCGAGCAAGCAAAACGGGTGGGCATTTGGCGTCATGTCATGTGTTTTTACGGATTTCCAAGCGAAACCGAAGCCGAAGCCGAAGATACGCGAAATTTTCTCATTGAAAATCAGCACCGCATCCCGTCCGTCGAGATGTATTTCTTTGTTCTCTATAAAAACGCACCGGTGATGTTTGCAAAGGATGAATATAAAATCGATGTAAAGGTCAATCCCGAACACGACTTGGCGTTGGATTATTACTACACTCCCGAATCAGGTCAGACTACTGAAGAAGCAATGCGGCGTTACGAAAAATTCTATCAGGAAGATTTTAATCCCTGGGCAATGCGCATCAATGCCCGTGAACACGTGTTCCTCTATATCACCAAGTTCGGCACCAGCGACTTGCCGCAACTCTACGTTAAAAATAATCCCGAAGCACACCACCTAGAAACCGAAGTAATGCTCTAATCACCACTAGGCATCGAGCCAATAGGTCATTGCTCTTTTTGGTGAATCTAATACCCTCAAGCTTTTGAGTGAAGTGAACGTACTGGAAACAGGTCTGTGTTCTTTTCGCGCAATCCTTTTACATGTAATCGCGAGCCGCGAAGCGGTGTGGCGATCCAGTCTTGATGTCGTTATTTAATTTCCCCTCATCTTAACCTTCTCCCTCCAGAGGAGAAGGGATGTTATTTTTAACAGAGGAAAGTTACTTAAAGTATTGCGCTTGAGTGTTCAGTCGGCTTTATGGGTAATGCAGAGTAGGCCGCGGTGCCTTCACCTCTGGAAGCCGCGCATTTGTGGGATGGTGCCGTCGAATTCTTCTTCTGTTGTGGCTAGGGGTTCGGTTTTCTTTTCTTCGCCTTTTTTCTGTGCGAGAAACACACATAGATCGGGATTGACCTGATTTTCCGGGCACATCTTAAGGTGTTGACGGAAGAACGGCATATTGTAGACGGGGTCGTTGTACAACGCATCGAGTTTATAATGATCGAACAGCCCCTGCAACTGGCGTGGCCCAACGAGGAAGATGAACCCTTCTGGCTCCAGTGCCTCGGACAGGGCCGTTAACATACTTTCGCAGGCTTCTCTATCCTGGTGGTACATGAACGGAATCCATTTAAAGATCAGCCCATATTTCTGGCTGTATGAGCCGACGATATGATCGGCTTCTTTGAGAAACGAAACCTTTTCGAGGTTGCTCAACTGGTTCTTTGACACGGCGTAGTTCCATAAAAGTTGTGCGTTTTTCTGTGCGAACTCCGGGTCACTGTAAAGAACGGTGTATTCCCGATCTTTCGAGCTGTCGATACAACCCGCAAGAACGGTGTCAAAAGTGTGAATGAGAACCTTATCGATTTTCTCCAACTTTGATGCCATTGCCGGAGCCATTTCCATATAGTGAAAAATCTGATCAAGCACCATCGGTTGTGTGGAGGATTCTTCTATATCTGCCTGTCCTTCTGGATAGAAGGGAACGGTGTATAAAGATTTCACAGGATCAACGTTTGGCGTCTCGCCGTTAAAAAACCATTCCCATGTGAACGGATGTTTTGCCGGAGATGATTTGGAATACACTTGAGGCTTTAATCCCCAATTGTCTTCGAAAATAATTTCCCGTCCCTCAACGCCTTTGAGCAGAGTGAACGATTGATTGCTTATCCGCACTTCGCGTTCGAGAGGGGGTTTTCTGCCGCCGCTACAATTGGTGAACGGAAAAGTAATAGGGTCATCGAATACCGTGACTTTATATAGAAAGCCGCCTTGTGCAGTGAGTGCAATTTGTTGCACATGATTGAAGTAACGCACAGGTGGATGCTCTTGCGGTGTCCACGTGATTTCGTGCGATGTATGTGGGTCCATGAATATTTTTTGGATGTTTTTCCCTTCAGGGCCTTTGGGTTCGAAGAAAGCCGAGAAAATATTAAACGCTTCCTTGGAAGGGTAGGTTGGTAGGCCTCGGTATCGCAGAGGCGACAACTCTTCTTCTCGCGACTGATCATTGAAAATCCCCCAAATGAATTCGAAGACGGCACCCCCAGTTCCCGGCAGTGTGGATTGAAAGAGTTCAACCACCGGGATTAAGTCGAGTTTGGCCCAGTTGATTTGAAACATAAAGCTGATGAAAACAGCTTTATCGAATGTGCCATCGGGCAATGCGTAAAGACCGTCTTTAGTGAGGCGGATATCGTATTTTCCTTCGCCTTGATGGACCATATGTTGGTCATCATAAAAATATTTTACTTCAGAGACAGGTACGCGCCAGGCTTCTGCGGCTTTTTCGCGTAGGTCATCCAGTTTCATTTTTTCCCAACCTTCATGAGTGCTGATGTCGATTTGCGTCGAAAAGGTTTTAGCGCGTGGTTTAATGCCTACCCATTGTTTACAGTCGAGTTGCATGCGGGCGAGGGCTAGTTGTGTTTTACCATCTTCCTGAGTCCACAACGCTTCGTGCAGCGGAGTGCCCTCGGGATCGGTGTATAGAAAACGTCGGCCTTCTTTGTTATAGAAAGCAATATGCCGTGTTGGGAATATCTTGACTCGGGTATTTACGATAGTGGGCGCATCGTTTTCGAACCATATCTCGCAACCGTCTTTTTCTTGTGTTTTCAGATTGGGAGCTATCTTTTCTAAATCTGTCGCGTAAGACAGGTTATCGGCGAATATGAGTGATCCTTCTCGGGTCAATGCTTGGATGATTTTTTCAACTTTTGTCACAACTTGTTCCTTTTAAATTT
>CALJGH010000125.1 GCA_938073925.1 uncultured Nitrospinaceae bacterium | reverse complement strand
GCGCTAATATTGCCTTCTACATATGTGCCGTTTTTATCCGTGGCTTTATAGGTATAAACCGTCATGGTTTGCCTTTATAGGATTTTTTAGATTTTACGTTTGTTCTATGACTTTCTTTTGTCTAGTTTCGATCACTCAAGGTGACGCGGAGAATTTCTTCAACGGTAGTGATGCCTTTTATCACTTTGTCCCAGCCGTCTTCTCTCAAGGTTCTCATGCCGGTTTGTCGTGCTTGATCGCAGATAGTTTGCGCGGTTGATTTTTTTAATACGAGTTCTCGAATATTATCATCAATAACCAGCAGTTCATAAATTCCACATCTGCCTCGAAATCCTGTGTTACTGCAGGCTTTACAGCCTTTACCACGATAAACTTTGATATCTTCTTTTCCCAACTGCCCCATCTCTGTACGAAGGATTGGGGTTAATGTAGTTTCTTCTTTGCAATCCGGGCAAATGACGCGCACCAGTCTTTGAGCGAGCACACCTAATAGTGCCGATGAAATTAGGAAATTTTCGATTCCCATATCGAGGAGTCTCGTGATTGCACCTGCTGCATCGTTGGTGTGAACGGTGCTAAAAACAAGATGCCCTGTCAGAGCGGCCTGAATCGAAATATCAGCTGTTTCAGGGTCACGAATCTCACCAACCATGATCACATCTGGATCCTGCCTCACTATGGATCGTAACCCGCCAGCGAAGTTTAGACCGATCTGCGATTTTACATGGATCTGGTTGATCCCGCGCATTTGATATTCCACGGGGTCTTCAATGGTGATTATTTTTTTGTCAGGTGTGTTGATCTGGCTCAGGGCGGCATAAAGCGTGGTAGTTTTGCCGCTACCTGTGGGACCGGTTACCAGCATTTTGCCATAGGGTTTACGAATCAACTCTTCGAGTTGACTGAGTATCTTTTCGGGAAACCCCATTTGGCTGAGGTCCAGTACTAGGCTTCCGCGATCGAGTATCCTCATGACCACACTTTCACCGTATAAAGTCGGCAGAGTGGAAACACGCATGTCGATATCTTTGCCCAGAATTTTTAGTTTAATTCTCCCATCCTGAGGTAGTCGGCGTTCGGAAATATCCATCTTTGCCATAATTTTTATACGGGTCGTGATTGCAGAACTCAGGCGTTTTGGTGGATGATCAAATTCGTGAAGAATGCCATCAATCCTATATCTTAAAAGAAGCTCGTCATCAAAAGGTTCCAAATGGATGTCACTGGCACGCGACTCAATCGCTTCACTGATGATGTGATTCACCAGTTTAATGACAGGAGCCTCGGAAGCCATGTCGCGAATATGTTCCGTGCTCTCATCAAGCGAATCTAAGCCATGTAGATCTTCATCGTTGATGTTGTCGACCATGCGATCCATGGCCGAACTGCCTCCTTCGCCATAGTGCGCTTCGATAGATTCCAAAATATCCTGCTCGCCGCTTAAGACAACTCGGATGTTTTTCCCAAGAGAAACTTTTAAATCTTCAATCGTGTATTGGTCGAATGGATCGAAAACGGCAATGATCAAGGTGTCGTCCTTGAGTTGCAATGGAAGGATAACTTTCTCTCTTAAAAAAGTATCTGATATCGACAGGCCCTCGACAGGCAAGCCAGACTTTGGAAATTGATCTTTTTTGATATACGGCAAGCGTAACTCGGCACCTAGGGTTTCCAGTAACGTTTGGGTATGGATATAACCATGGTCAACCAAAGTTTTTCCTAAAAAGTTATGGGAATGCAGGTTGTTGGTTTTGACTTCCTGCAAAACCTTTTCTGAAATCTTTTTATGGCGGAGTAAAATTCGCTCAACTGGATCAACTTTTTTCAACATGACAATTTATCTTCCTGAAATATGAACGGCAGCAGGTGCAGGTGTTTTTGCTCCCGAAATCCTGAACACAGGGGCTGGAGCCGGGGCAAGTGCAGTTGGCTTGGCTTTTGGTTGTGCCGTAGTGGTTCTTGTCGGGCGATTCTTGACAGGAGTGGCTTTGAATTTTCTCGGATCATACTTTTTATTTTTTTGAAAAAAAACAGTCCCCTCTCTATGAATGATTTTTTCGGGAGAGCGTTTAGCCAAACGCAATCGAACCCCACGCCCATTTTTATCATTTAGGGTGACACTGGTTTTATCTATTTCGGTCAACTCAAAATCCCCTACAATTTGTCCCAAAGAATAGCCCCTTTTCTTAACTTTCTTTTTCACCTTTTGGTTTCCTTGAAAAGTCCAGTAATTACCCTCTAAGATAGCAATTTTTGTGCCGCCCAGCATCAGAATGCCTTTCAAAACCAGGTTCGGCGGTGGCAAGGCAGGCTTGCTGGCAACGGATGGTACAATGGGTCGGGCTGTTGGAGGGGGAATATACTCCCTTCTTTGCCTGCGAAAAATATTCCCTTGCACCACCTGAGATACCGTTCCTGCATTGCCTCCAAGTCGGCTAACTGTCAATTTATTCAGGGATTTTGGCGATCCCACCACAGATGCCCCATCGACTCGGGTTGGATAAGTGGGGTGTGTCCAGATTTTGACTGACAATGTTGTAATAACAGCGATGGTGAGGACAAAAAATAGATTGATCGCTGGTAAATATTTATTCACGGGCACAGATTACCCTCAAGTTCACTCTATCTAACTTAATGAATTTATTGACTTTTGTCAAGGTATTACAAAATTTTGACGGATTAATTTGAGGTGAGATTTTAAGCAATGTTTTACTCTACTAAGGGTGAATCTATTTCAAATGGACCGATTGCCTTGTTTAGTCCCTATTTTATTTTCGGTAAATTCGATGAAGAGCTTTAAACAATTATGGTTGCGCGAAAAATTTAAGTGGTTTTTTAATGTGAATGACGGTTTGTTTGGAGTTATTTTTGCACTTTGTCTATAATTACTTTTTTACTACTTTGAGGATATATTGAGTTGAGCGCACAATCTTTGATGGATGAATTGCTAAAATGTTTGCCACTTCGTGTTTATGGACGTGGAGCGGTGTTGACCCTGTTGCGTGAAATGGGGTTTCAAGTCAAAAATAAAACGCCATTGGAAGTAACAGATATTTACCGCGATGACAATTCCGGTGAACTGGTATGTAAATTGACTCCGGATGGTACCGGCGAATTCACCGCGGCTCTCACCAACCTGAAGTTGGATATCAAACATCCCCTGTATCAGAAAGTCAAAAACTATCAGATAGAAGTTTCCGAAGCGTTAGGCAAACTCGATGAAGAAGATACTCGCCAGATGAGTATCGATAAGGAGGACCGTGGTGGTTTCCGCGTTGGGAGCCTTTACAAAAATAAGTAGTTAGGCTTTCACTGTTGTCAGGAGTTTTTCTATGACATCGGTGACTTTTATATTCTCTGCTTCGGCTTTGAAGTTTAATATAATCCGGTGTTCTAGAACCTGGCGGGAAACCGCTTTGACGTCCTCAATTGTCGTCGCGACACGGTTGTCCATCAACGCTTTTGCCTTGGCTCCCAAGATAAGATATTGAGACGCTCTGGGGCCTGCCCCCCAATCAATCCATTCCTTAACAAAATCCGGCGCATTACTATTTTGCTGTGGTCGTGTATTTTGCACCAGTTCCACAGCATAAGAGGCAACGTGTTCGGAAACAGGGACTCGTGGAACCAGTTCTTGAAACTTTAAGACCTGCTCGGCATTCAAGATAGGTTGCAACTCGGTTAATTGACCTGAAGTGGTGGAGAGTGCGATTTTGATTTCTTCTTTTTTGCTGGGATAGGTCACGTTGATCATAAACATGAACCTATCGAGTTGTGCTTCTGGCAGCGGATAGGTGCCTTCATGCTCAATGGGGTTTTGCGTAGCAAAAACCAGAAAGGGTGGGGTAAGTGGATAGGTGTTTCCCCCTACTGTAACTTGTTTTTCCTGCATTGCTTGCAATAGAGCCGCCTGGGTTTTTGGAGGCGTTCGATTGATCTCATCGGCTAAAATTATGTTAGAGAAAATTGGACCTTTAATGAACTGGAACACTCTCTTCCCCGATGTAGTATCTTCGTGCAAGATATCTGTCCCCGTTATATCTGAAGGCATGAGGTCGGGGGTGAACTGAATTCGACTGAACCCGAGGTTTAATACTTGCGCAAGGGTGCTGACCAGAAGGGTTTTCGCTAATCCGGGTACTCCCACGAAAAGGCAGTGTCCCTTAGAAAAAAGCGCAACCAAAAGGTCTTCGATTACTTCATCTTGGCCGATGATGACTTTTTGTATTTCATTGACTACATTTTTTTTGGCCTTTAGTAGTTCCTGGGCTAGTTCTAAATCTTCCATTCAGAAAACCTCAATCTATTAAGCTGAACAGCTGGGTTTGTAATTTCTTTTCTTCGGTCATTGACATGCGATCGTATAACTCTATCAACCTGGTGTGAATGAAAGGGTTGAATGGGTTGATGCGAACCGCTTTTTCGAGATATTTTTGTGCTTTGTAAAACCTTTCGCTAACAAAATAAAGCTCACCAAGGTTAGCGAGTGTCGTATGAAAGTCAGAATAATACTCTAGGCTTTCTTTTAAAAGCAACTCTGCTTCATCGTACTTCCCTGTTTGAATATAGGTGCCAGCTAGTTTGTTGAACAGTATTGGTGAATGAGTAGAAGATTCTTCTTTCGCCTTTTGATACTCAAGGATGGCGGCGTTGTAATGATCGCGAGACTTTAAGATATCACCTAAGAAGGTTAGGTCCTGCGCCCGCCTTGTGCCTAATCCTTTATAATCTTTTTCTGGTTCCAGTTTGTTTTGATTTTTGAATTCTTTGGTCAAAGCGGTAATGCCAGGAATAAATTTCAACTCCTTATTTTTAGCCCATATCTCCCAGTTGTTCTGAAAGGAAAGAATATCGTGTCCGGCCCTGTTTTGAAAACTTTCTTCAAAGCGTATACCTTTGGCCAAATCTTCAAGAAGTTGAGTGAAAATTTCTATGCCCTTCGATTCTGCGAGGAACTCCATCATTGTTGACACTTCTGCGTAAGCAAGTTGAACATCTTTGGCGGTTTTCAGTTTGGCAAGCGACGGCATCATATCTTCCAATGCGATTCTGTAATCATTTTTGAGCGCGCCAGAAAGAATGGTTTCCATAATGGGAGATAAGTATTTTTTGTCGTTACGCCATCTTGTTTCCAGTAATTTTGCGATTCCTTCATGCGTCCACAGTGGAAGCTGATTGCGGCTTTTCTTTGTAAGTAGATAATGAACGTATTCATGGCTTAGAGTATCCATCCAGTTGAATCCACGAACCAGTGACCCTGGCGAAATCATCATAATACGATTGTATTTACACAGCGCGACGGTTCCAGATGTGAGGATGTCTTGCAAGGTCAGTGGAGAAATTTTAGAAAATGGTTGTCTGTCAGGGTAAAATTCAATGAGAACTTTTTCCTGTGGATAATGATCTAAAATTTCCCCTAACACTAGGTAAGATTTTTCCAGTACTTCCTCTGCGTAAGTTAGAAGAACCTCATCGGGGCCTTCTTTATAACGAAAGCGGAAATGTGCCGTTTCTCGGGTAACAAAATTCTGGGTGGCCTTGCGGGTAGCCTCAACTCTATTCTTGAAATCGGAAACTTCTTCGTAGGAATCACCTACTCTTTCCAGAATCTCTAATGCACGATTGTAGTTTCCTTTTAGAAATTCAATTCGTGCGCTGAGAAAATGAGCATCACCGGATTCGGGGTGGTTTTCAAGAAGGGAATTGGAAAGTTCTTCGGCGGCAATCAAATCCCAATCTTGAGCGAGTTCATAACCCGTGAGTACTTTGTCGGTGAATGTCGGAGCGGCAGATGTGGTGATAGAAAGAGCGAGTACCACAAGCAAGGACGAAAAAAAAATATTCTCTTTTTTTATCATTGCACGAGTTCTCTATAATATTCGTTGACCAGTTGTTCGTAGTTCTTCGGTGTCTGTTTTTTCATCGCATCGAGAATATCTTCGCGGAACTCACTGGGTACTTTGTATTGATCGTCCGAAGGCAAGAGAACTTTTTCCTTCTGCATTCGAACAGCACCTCCACGCCTTGAGTCTCTGCGACTTCCCGTTCCAAGTCGAAGCTGGTTTTGTTGTTTGCCCTGTTGGGACATTTGCGACCCGGATTTTTTCATTTCGCTTAACATGCTCTGCGCTTCTTGAATTTGTTTCAGGGCCTTGTTCTCAGACTCAATGCTCCTTTGTACTTGATTCCCTTGTAAGCGAGATTCGGCACGTTGCAGGTTTTTTCCTGCCATCTGCATATTTTGAGCGAGGGAGGGCGGGAGTAATGGGTTTTTCTGATTCATTTTAGAAAACTGTTTTTGCATTCCTTCCGTTTTTCCTCGCATAGATTTTTCCTGCTCTGCCATTTTCTGTAGTTTGCTCTTCTCTTCTTTGGAAAGGAGCGAGTCGTTGCTGGCTTCGGTCGAACGTTTCAATGAGCCGAGTTTCTTGGATATCTCTCCGTTCAACCGGGTCACCTTCTTCAAATCATCGCTTATTTTTCCGGTGATATTTTCGTTCCGTGATGCTTGTATATTGCCTTGCCAGCGGAATACTTCCGGATAAGTGCTTTTGAAAAGTAAATTAAATTCGTTCAATTCATTTAACTCGGCAAGTTCTTTCAAAGAATCGTATTTTTTCTGTAGCTCTGGAAGTTTCTCCTTGAACTCCTGGAGCCCCATTGCTCTGAGAGAGTTCATCTCAGATAATGTGCTAGAAAGTTGTCGTTGGCGGTCCTTCAACTCTGCAAAGTTCTTCGCGAGACTATCTTTAAGGCTGGAGTCTATGGTCTCTTGCCCCAGCGATTGTATTTCCTGATTTAGAGCGGATTCTTTTTCAAGGAGCTTGCTAAGCTTTTTCATGGCTGAATGCTCATTAAGGTAGTTTTTATCGTCATCAAGAATGGAACGAATGGACTCCACATCTCTTTTGAGTTCTTCAAAAAACTTTTTAACCAAAGACTCAAATTTTTTGGACTGCTTCTGTCGCAGTTCCTGGTTTATTTCTGAAGTTTTTTTAATGATCTCGCGTTGTTTCTTTTCCATGTCTTTTAATTCTTGCGTGGACTCGTTGAGTTGTTCCATCATTTCTGTGTCCACCATTTCTTCCATCGAAGATTCAGCTTGATTTAATTGCTCAGCAAATTTTCTTAACTCTTCAGCCATTTTTTTAAGTTGCTCCATGGCTTCATCCATTTTCCCTTGATTCGCGAGGTCTTGAATTTTTTCAACCGACGCCATCATTTCTTCCATATTCATGCTTTTGTAGGACTTGGAATTTAGGAATTCATCGGGCATCGATTGGTTTTGCTGTGCCAACTTCTCCATGAGTTGTTTTAATGTTTGCTGTATCTGGTCGAGTTTGGATTTGAGCTGGTTCGAGTTCAAAGGGGACTTTTTGTTTTTCAGATTTTCAAATTCCTCCTGTAGAGTCTCGGTTAGTTCTAATAGCTGATCTTCCAGATCCATTACCCTATCCATTTTTTGGCGATTGGTGATTTTTATCAGGTAAAGAATATCGCGCTCTAAATGTGTGACCATGCGATCATTTAAAACTTCGATAGAGAATAAATTGTAGTCCACCGGGGTGGGTTTCATTATTGTTCCTTGAATTTTATCGATCGCGTCAATTTTTTCCTGACGGATTGTTTTTAATCCCGAAATGATATTATTTAATAATGTCAGGTAAGCTTGTGGGAAATTGCCAAGCTCTTCTGCCTGATTTTTTATATGCTGCGCGAGGCCAATAATATCAATCAGAGCATCGGCATTCGAGGCGAGTAGTTTTTTTCCGTAAAGAGCATCCTTCGTGGTTGTCTTTAGAATATTGTCTTCTACCAATCCGGTTGCTAACAGGGCGATCATTTTTTCTGTCAATTCATCCTGAAGGCGGACAAGGTTTTCCTGCTCCTTGCTCGTGTCAAAAATGGTAAAGCTAATTATTTCGGACTGGTTTTTGTTGGGGCCAAAAACATTATCGTTGTCCTTTATTTCCAGATAATATTGAATTTCTTGTCCAGGCTTTAAGGATTCAAGAGCCAGGTTCCAAGTAAATCTTCCCTGGGATGCTTTTTCTCCGTTTTTTAAGTTTTTAATACTTTTTCGAGTTGTGCTGTCGTCAATCAGCGCGACTAACTCTATGCTACGGATGCCAAAATCATCGCTTCCTTCATAAAATATCTGGATTTTATCGGTGTCAAAGTAAACCGGCTTCGGATTGGCAGGAAATAAAAGGATGCGCGGCTTTTTATCTTTATCGAGCTTGATGGGAAATTTTTGCGGCAACACGGTTCGGGTTCCTGACGGCCCTTTAACTCTGAATTGGTAGAAGCCTTTTTCGCGAACCATAAAAGACCCCGATAGAGTGGAGTCCTTTTTTGATTCCATGAGGAAGGAGTCTTTCTCGTTAATGACAAGACTGGCGGCTTGAACAGCTTGATTGATTTTACCTTTAATCAGGACTTCAGTTCCAGGCAATGCTTTTACGGAACCATCAGAAGGGTTAACCCTTTTTGCTGACAAGCGTGTGTAAGCGGGATAGTTCAATATCAGCGCGAGATCATGAATGCTGTAAACGGGTTCTGCTAAGTCGGGGCTTGAAATGTTTTTTTCTGCCGTCACTGTTGACGGGTTGCCAGCTGAAGGATTGCTGTTTTTGAGTGCTTGTTGCCAGAAGTCAGGAACGATGAAAGTGACGACCAAGCCAATCGCCAAAGTGCTTAGAAATAAATTTCTCGAATGTGTTGTCCGGCTTTTTTCAATAACCGAGTCGGCATTTAGTTTAGTTATGTGGTTCTGGGTTCGGGCTATTAACTCGTGAATAAAAGCGGAAGAGAAAAGTTTCTCTCTGGCAGGGTCGGAAACAATGTCACCCAATTGCGCAGAATTTATGAGTGAATTATTTAGTTCAGGGTATTTCTTTTCTATAAGTAAGGCTGCACCCTCTCGATCGATTTTTTTTAAAGAACTAGAACGCACCGTGGAGTAGAGATACTTCCCTAAAATCAAAAAAAGCAGGGCGGATGCGTAATAGCTGATTGACGAGGGTTGTAGGTAATAAAACAGTGCCACGCACAATAGAGTTCCTAGAAGGGCGGCAAAAAACAGATAGGTTCCTAATATAAGCCGAATTCGATTGCAGCTTTTTTGGACGCGAATCAGGAACTGATTTATTTGAGAGTAAGCTTCCATGAAAATACGGGAGAAAATATTATTGTGATGGGACTAAAAATAATAAAACGGTATCATGATTTATTCTCTTTTATTTTTAAAGGAATCAAATAACTCCAGTGGAATAGGGATATAAGTATGGTTGCCCTCATTATTTGAGAGATCCAACAAAGTCTGGAAAAATCGTAGTTGCAAAGCGGGCGGGTGGCTGCCAATCAAGTCTGCCGCATCACAGGTTTTCTGAGCCGCTTCGAACTCGCCCTGGGCATTGATAACTTTTGCGCGTCGCTCGCGTTCTGCTTCCGCCTGTTTTGCTAATGCTCTTTGCATTTCCTGTGGCAGGTCAACGTTTTTAACTTCAACGTTTGCGACCTTGACACCCCAAGGCTCGGTTTGTTCATCAATGACCTTTTGTAGGTGAGCGTTGATCTCTTCGCGATTGGACAAGAGATCGTCCAGGGTGCTTTGTCCTAATATGCTTCGCAATGTAGTCTGCGCAAGCTGAGAGGTGGCGTATAAAAAGTCCTCTACTTCAATGATCGCTTTTTGCGAGTCTACGACGCGAAAATAGATTACCGCATTGACCTTTACGGTTACGTTGTCTTTCGTGATGATGTCTTGTGGGGGAACATCCATCACCACGGTTCGCAAGCTAACCTTGACCATTTTCTGTATTCCGGGAAAAACAATAACGATACCGGGGCCCTTTACTTTCCAGAACCTTCCCAACAGAAATACAACACCTCGTTCATATTCCCTCAATACCCGGAATGTGCTGAACAACAACAGACCTAGTAATATAAAAATAGTCAGTAGAGTATCCATTAACGATTCTCCTAATAGGATTCGATTTCTACTTCAATAATAACAACTTTTTTGGGTCAAATCCGATTAATATAGAAGGCCATTTCGTTGCCATGAATGTATTTTTGAATTAAAATGACTTGAAGTTGAAGACTGAAAATAATGGGAATTTATATGTGCCATCTATTTGTGTTGATTTTATTTGTTGTTTTCCCCAATTCGTTGCTGGGGCAACCTTTGCAGGTTATCATTAATAGTGATGTGGACCAAAATGGTCAGGTGGGTTTGGCCTTGACGATGAAAAATACAGGCTCAAAACCTCTTTTTCATATTCAGCCGATGTTTCATTTTCACCACTCGATGTCCATGATGACTGCAATTCGAGAGCTTGGTCCAGGGCAGAGTATTACCCTGGAGAATGACAAGCACCCTCCGGTTCTTCGGGTTGGCACATATCCTATTTCCGCGAAGGTAAGATATAAAACGCTTTTTGAGGGAGGAGAAAGTAAAACGATTTTACATACAGATTCGTTTTACTTTGAAGAACCTGTCAAATCGCAAATCGGGGGTAGTATTCAATCTTCTGGTGGGCCAGCATCATCTAATTTAAAGATCATGATTCAAAATCATTCGGACTCATTAAAAAATGTCAGAATGATGTTGCTGTTGCCACCGGGTATGGTTGCGGAAAAGTTTAATGGAATGATGGGGTTCACGCTAAGAAGCAATGAGAAGAAAAACTTTGACGTAACAGTAAAACGCGGGGGCGATTTGGATGAAGATCGTTTTCCCGTTCGGCTGATAGTAGAATATGGGGAGATGCTAAAGCATTATTCGGGAGAGATAAAAGGAGTCATGCAGTTTTCTCCTTCCTGGTATTCTGATAAGTATTTTCCGCATTTTACAGCCCTGGTGGTAATGGGGTTGATATGGATGGGGTTCTATTTTAGATTTTATAATTCACCACTTAATAACAAAGGAAATACCAATGCCTAAAGCAAGTGCTCGACATATTCTTGTCAAAACCGAAGAAGCCTGTATAGATTTAAAAAGTAAGATTGAAGGGGGTGCAGATTTTGCCGATATGGCGAAACAGCATTCAGAATGTCCATCTGGAAATGACGGCGGAGGTTTGGGAGAATTCAGTCCCGGTCAAATGGTTCCTGAGTTTGATACAGTCGTGTTTAATGATGATGTGGGAAAAGTTCATGGTCCGGTTAAAACTCAATTCGGATACCATCTTATTGAGATCACCAGCCGAAGCTAATAGGAGGAAGTATGGCAACCGCAATTTTCGGGGCAGGATGTTTCTGGGGTATCGAAGTCGCCTTCGGTAAAGTGAAAGGGGTTACTTCCACTTCTGTCGGCTACACAGGAGGGGCTACAGATAATCCGACCTATGAACAAGTATGTACGGGAAAAACCAACCACGCAGAAGTAGTTTGGGTTGAGTTCGACCCTTCTTCTGTTTCTTATGAAGAATTGCTTGATGTTTTTTGGGGGTGTCACGACCCGACGACATTAAATAGACAGGGGCCAGATAGAGGCACACAGTATCGGTCTGTAATTTTCTTTGCTGATCCGGCTCAGGAAGCGGCTGCGATAAAATCTAAAGAACAAAATTCAGGACGATTTCCAAATCCTATCGTTACGGAAATCACCGCCGAGTCAAAATATTATATTGCTGAAGACTATCATCAACAGTATCTAGCAAAAAGAGGATTGGAAAATTGCCACTAAAAGTAAGGAAGACGTTTATGCGACAGCTGATTATTGCGGTTTTGGTTGGGATGGTTTCATTTTCAACTGCATGGGCAGAAGAGTCTGTTTACGAACGAGTCCCGGAAATGAAACATCCGGCAGACAATAAATGGTCTAAAGAAAAAGAAGCGTTGGGGAAGATGCTGTATTTTGATCCGCGATTGTCGGGGAGCAATTGGATAAGTTGCGCCACCTGCCATAACCCCGGATTGGGTTGGGGGGATGGACTTCCTCGCACTATTGGGGATGGTCAGAAGGAATTGGGTCGCCATGCTCCCACCGTTATAAACAGTGGATATTTTGAAGTCCAGATGTGGGATGGAAGAAAAAAATCTCTGGAAGATCAGGCGAAAGGTCCTATTGAAGCTACAGGTGAAATGAATCAGAACTTTGATGAATTAATTCGCGAGCTAAAAGCTCTACCGGGTTATGTCAAACGATTCACCTCTGTATTTGGAACAAACTCCATGACTATCGATAACATTGCCAAGGCCATTGCAACTTATGAAAGATCGGTTGTTTCAAAAAATGCCCCCTATGATAAATATTGGGCTGGCGACAAATCCGCTATGTCTACATCGGCGGTGAAAGGCATGAACCTGTTTTTTGGGAAGGCCAAGTGTGCTATTTGTCACAACGGTCCGGTTTTTACCGATAGTGGTTTTCATAATATTGGGGTTAAGGCGGCAGGACCTTTGAAGGTTGACTTGGGTCGATATAATGAAAGTAAATCCGATTTTGACAAAGGTGCTTTTAAAACCCCGGGTTTACGCAGTATTACCCAGTCTGCTCCTTATATGCATAATGGAACAGAAGCTACATTGAAAGATGTGATAGAGTTTTATGATCGGGGAGGGGATATAAAAGAAAACCTGAGCCCTTTTATCACACCTCTTGGGTTGACCGCGCAGGAGAAAAAAGACCTAGTTGAATTTCTAATAGCTCTTGATGGAGAACCCATCGAGGTTATTTTCCCAGATCTACCATAACCTCGTTAATAAAAAAAGCCCCTGGATTTTCCAGGGGCTTATGAATCTTTTAAATTTTAAATCGACTGACCAAGTCTTGCAGATCAACTGCAAGCTTTGAAAGCTCGTTGGCTACATCCTTGGTCTGGCTGGAACCTTGTGTGGTTTCTTCCGCTGCGGTTTAAACACCAGAGATATTCTGGGAAATTTCCCAGACTCCTTTAAACTGAAGAAGGGAGGCTAACCTTTTGATTTTTTAAATAGAGTGGTAGTCACTGTAAACCATCCAATCATAAAGCAGAGTCCTCCCAGAGGGGTGATCGGGCCCAAAAACCGAGGGCCGTCAAACACCAGCCCGTAAAGACTTCCGCAGAAAAATACCATCCCGACACTTATCCAGGTTGCAGAGCGGTTCAGCTTGCGCGCGGTATCCCGATGCAACAAGTAAATTAATATGCCGATCAAGATCAGGCCTAATGCATGGTAACCGAGGTAGTCGGTGGCAGTGTGGAAGGTAGCGAGTTTTTTTTCTGTCAAACGGGCTTTCAAGGAATGTGCGCCAAACGCGCCGAGCATGACACTTAACCCGGCCAACCCTGCACCTAGCGAGGCCCAGCCGAGTCCTTTTCGGTTTACGCTCTCTTGAGATTCAACAGATTCATTGGTTTCTTCCATCTCTTATATTCCCTTTTTATATCAAGAAGCAAATATGGATAATACACGAACTTGAAAGGGAGTATAAGATTTAAAGTGCTTCAATATGATTACGATAATTAAAGCCTTCCTTGTATTCTTCAAAAGCTTTTGCCAGTAGCCATTCGGCCGCATGGTCGGGCTAGCCGACGATGTTGTACCTGCGTGCCCGGTATTTTACTCCAAATTCTTTATTTACGATTTCTTCGCAGTTCGATTCATCGACCCCGTTTTGGTGGGTGACAATAGAAGCTTGTACATCGGGGATGTATTTTTTGGCCTCTTCAATGAATTCTTTAATTTTTTCATAAATGCCATTGCGGAATTTTGGCAGGGGCTGACAAATTTGATCGTAGGCTTCCGAAGAGTCGGCATTGAGACTCACCGAAACTTCATCGATCAGACCCGATAACTCTGGCAGGATATTGCGTTTGTTGATTACGTTTCCATGACCGTTGGTGTTGAGCCTCACGCGGCCGCCATTGTCTTTGACTTTTTTAGCGACTTCTTTGATGACATCCAGCCTGAGAGTGGGCTCACCAAATCCGCAAAAAACAACCTCATCGTATTTTTTTACATCGTCAATCGATTCCCAAACTTCAGTCGCTGTGGGTTCCCGGTCTAATGCCAAATTGTAGCCTTGGACAACAGGTTTAGTCAGCCGGGTGCAGAACACACAATCAGCGGTACAACGTTGTGTCAGGTTGAGATAAAGTGAGTTGCGAATCTTATACGAAACAGTTCCCGTTTTTGCTTGCGCGCCAATGCCAAACAGTTCGAAAAAGTTCAGTGCCATGGTGCGTTCCACATCTTCAATTTTTAATCCGCGGATTTCTGCAAGTTTTTCAGCAGTGAAATTTACATAAGCCGGTTCGTTACGCTTGCCTCGATGTGGAACAGGTGTTAGATAAGGGCAATCGGTTTCTGCGAATAAACGATCTGCAGGAACATTTTTCGCCACTTCGCGCAGATCTTCTGCTTTTTTAAATGTAACTGAACCGGAAAAGGAAATATAGAATCCCATCTCCAACGCGGCGTCTGCCAGTTCCTGGTCCCCTGAAAAACAATGGAATATCCCAGAATGTGCGGTTGGGTCTTTGGGATAAAACTCTGACAAAATCGAAATGATGTCTTCCTTCGCATCCCGACTGTGGATAACAATGGGCTTGTTCATGTCACGCGCTAGTTGCACTTGATTGCGAAAATGCGTGCGTTGTAAATCCTGAGGAGAATAGTTTTTAAAATAATCGAGACCTATTTCTCCAAGAGCCACGACCTTTGGATGAGCCAGCAATTGCCGTAGGTGGGTGTAAGTATCTTCATCAATGGATTTCACTTCATGCGGATGGATGCCTGCAGTCGCGTAAATGAAATCGTATTGTTCGGCAAGTTCCATAGACCGATAGCTGCTTTCGATATCGCAACCAATATTCAGCATGTATTGCACTCCGGCTTCGCGGGCGCGTTCTATTACAGCTTCGCGGTCTTCTTCGTAATCGGCCACATCGATATGCGCGTGTGTGTCTATAATCATCGTACTTGTATTCCCAATCCGGGTTCTTGGTCGAATCCTGCTATTAGGAGAGAGCCATCGTTGTTGGCGGCTAACACCATGCCTTGTGACTCGATCCCCATCAGCTTTGCTGGTTTGAGATTGGCTACGATAATCACGGTGCGCCCGATTAGGTCTTCCGGTTCAAAACTTTCTGCGATGCCTGCGAGAATCTGTCGAGTTTCAGTGCCGATATCCACTTTGAGTTTAACCAGTTTTCTGGATTTTTTTACTTTCTCCGCTTCAAGAATTTTTCCGGTGCGTAGGTCGACTTTCATAAACTCATCAATCGTGATTTGCCCTGTATCGTCTTTTGCAGTTTCTTTTGGAGCATCTAACTCTTCGAGAATTTTTGCGGCTTGCTTGTCTTCGATTCGCGGGAAAAGTTGTTTGGCCTTTTGTGTTTGTGTTCCCGATGTTAAGCCGCCCCAGTTATCGAGCGAGGCCATTGCTTGTTCTTCTATTTTTTTTTCAACTCCCAGTTGCTGCATCAACGATTCGCAGCTTTTTGGCATGAAGGGAAAGAGTAGAACTCCCAGAATGCGTAAAGATTCTGCGGCATTATACATAACGGTTTTCAGTCGTTCTTTGCCTTCATCTGTTTTGGCGAGATTCCAGGGGCCGGTTTTGTCAATGTATTGGTTGGTAGTGTCTACCAACTCCCAGATTTTTTGTAGAATTTTATTGAAGGCAAGTTCGTCGTAAAGTTTACGCACTTCATCAATCACTTCTTGTGCTTTTTTTTTCAGTGCTATGTCTTCTTCACCTTTTGTCGCAGGTTCCGGGATGGTGCCGTTGAAATATTTCTTCATCATATTCACGGAACGATTGAGTAGATTGCCCAGGTTGTTCGCCAAGTCACTATTGAGTCGCCCGATCAAAGCCTTATGAGAAAAATCACCATCAAGTCCAAACGGAACTTCTCTTAAAAGAAAGTAACGGATCACATCAACTCCAAACTGGTCTGCGAGTTGGTTTGGTTCGACGACATTGTGCAGGGACTTGGACATTTTCTGTCCGTTCACGGTCCACCATCCATGGGCAAAAATATTTTTTGGGGGCTCCAGTCCAATAGCCTTCAGCATAGTTGACCAGTAAACCGCGTGCGTGGTCAGGATATCTTTTCCAACCATGTTGTGGTCTGAAGGCCAATAGCCACTGGCACGTATATCATCAAGCGAACCGTGGACGGAAATATAATTTATTAGGGCATCGAACCAAACGTAGGTGACATATTCTTCATCGAAGGGAAGGGGGATGCCCCAAGGAAGTCGTGATTTTGGACGCGAGATGCAAAGGTCTTCCAGTGGCTTTTCCAGGAAGCCCAAAACTTCATTCCGCCGTGAAGCAGGCAGTATGAAATGCGGGTCGCTTTTTATTTTTTCAATAAGCCAATCCTGATATTTCCCCATGCGAAAAAAATAATTATATTCTTTTATTTTTTCTACTTTACGTTGGCAGTCAGGACAATTGCCTTCCTGTAAATCCTTTTCTGTCCAGAATCTTTCGCAGGGGGTGCAATACCAGCCTTCGTAGCTGTCGCGATAAATTTCATCTTTCTCATGCAGTGTTTGCAGAATGTCGCATACCAGTCGCTTATGACGTTCTTCTGTTGTGCGGATGAAATCGCTGTTGGAAATATTAAGCTTCACCCATAACTCTTTAAACCGTTGATGAAGTTTGTCGACGTGCTGCTGCGGCGTTACATTCAGGTCTTTTGCGGCTTGCTGGACTTTTTGTCCGTGCTCATCGGTTCCCGTCAGGAAGAAAACTTTATATCCTTCTAGTCTTTTAAAGCGAGCGGCGACATCTGCAGCTATGGTTGTGTATGCATGCCCGATATGTGGAATATCGTTCACATAATAAATAGGGGTGGTGATGTAAAAATTTTTCATTTTCCAGTTTTTCGAGTTTCAGGGTTTTGGATTTTACTGTTTAACTTTCAGTTCTTCTTTGGGGTAGGTATTAATGCTTTCATCGTCGAGGCGAACCATAACTCTCTGGGCGAGAATTTCATTTTTTAAAACTTTGCCGGGACCATCTGGAGTTTGCACCTGGCTATTGACTCTTGGCATGCCTTTAACCATTTCTTTATAATTGTCATGTTCGTATTGGAGGCAACACATCAGTCTGCCGCACACACCGGAAATTTTACTTGGGTTCAATGCCAGTCCCTGGTTCTTTGCCATTTTTATGGTGACGGGAGTAAAATCAGGTAACCACGAAGAGCAACATAATGTTTCGCCGCATATTCCAAATCCGCCTATGACCTTTGCTTCATCTCTTACTCCGACCTGTTTCATTTCGATGCGGTGCCGCAGGTTGGATGCAAGGTCGCGAATGAGTTGGCGAAAGTCTACCCTTCCTTCTGCGGTGAAAAAGAAAATGGTTTTATTCATATGCGGCTGGTGAACAATCCGACTCAAGCTCATCGGCAGTTTTAGCTCGATGATCTTTTCGGAGCATAAAGTTTTGGCTTTTTGTTCGACACTCAGCCGACGATTTTCAGCTTCAAAGTCATTTTCGTTTGCAACGCGAAGAACTTTATAAAAGCTTTCGTTTTTGTCTTTGCGAAAATTAATGATTTTGTTGGAAGCCACAAGGCCCATCTTGAGCCCTTGGTTCGAATTGACCATTACTGTCATTCCCACACGCAGTTTTAATTCTTTTGGGTCGTAGAGTTGCGATTTGGCTTGGTTGCTGATGCGAACGCCAATTAAAAATTTTGGGGGTGTTGAAATGGCTTCGGTTTTTTTAGTTTTTTCGGCTGTCGAATTCATAATGTTTAAGCGGCTTCGCAAAAGTCTATAAGCATGTTTTCAAAAAAAAGCTGAGCGTTGGCATTTCCGCACAAAGCTAATTGGGTTGTATGTATCGTATTAAAAATTTCAAGCCAGGACTTTAAACTTCTTTTTGAGGCTAATGGTTTTAATTTGTTGGCAATGTCACGATTGCGAATTTCTGGTTCAGAGCACCCTGACCGGAAACATGCAAGATCACGTACTAATTCCATCATCTCGTTAAAAATCATTTCCCATTGATCGGACTGTCGAGCCCAAGACTTGGCATGTGAGAATACTATATCCATACGATCAAAAGATACCGTTTCCAGAAGATTTACAATTTCCTGGCGAATATTAGCGATATCAGTCATATCTTCTGTCATGGCCTTTTTTACGCTGCCTCGCGATCGAAGAGTGCGAAAGTTCAGGTCGTTTTCCTCCATCGCTTCTTCGCTCATATTTTCTTTTAAAATCTTTTTTATGTTTTCTGGAGTGAGCGGTTGGAATTGAATTGCCTGACACCTTGATATTAGGGTAGGCAATAATTTAAATGGATGCGATGAAACCAGAATCAATACCGTTGCCGATGGAGGCTCTTCCAACGTTTTTAAAAAAGAATTGGCCGCTTGCGGGTTCATGAGCTCTGCATCATCGATCACTGCGACTTTCACTTTTCCTTCGTATGGGTGAAAAGCAAGTTTTCTTTGCAACTCGCGAATGGGTTCAATTTTGATTGTCGCTTCTCGTGCTGTTGGAGTGCTTTTGACGGGTTCTATAAAAAAGAAATCGGGATGAGTTCTTTTTTCGATTTTTTTGCAGGACAAGCATTCGTCGCAGGACTCACCTTCTGTCGATTCCGAACAATTCATGGCTTTTGCCAATTCAATAGCGGTATATTTTTTGCCAATGCTTTCCTGCCCATAAAACAGGTAGGCGTGTGCCACGCTGTTGTTTTGGAGTGCATTTTTTAAGGTTTGTTTGGGTTTTGCTTGACCCAAAATCCGATCGAACGACATGGTAGTAATAGTGTATCCCCAATTTTTTTTTATAAAAATCTAAAAACTAAGGATGTTTAGAAGATTTAAATTCCTTAAGTTCCAGCTAGGAAAGAGGATGGAGTAGATCCTTGTATATATTGGATCAAATTCACCGCAATCGTTATTATTTTAATACAGGGTCACTTATAAAACAAGCGCGAGCTTCCTTATTATATAGCGAGGTAGTTAAAGGAAATGGTCGCTTACTTTATTTTTTTGTTAATCACATCACAATGATTGAAAATCGTTTTGGAATAAGGTTATAATCAACGCTGTTTTTAAGGATAGACAAGAGCTAACTTTCAGGGAATACGTAATGGCGACAATAGAGAAAGCCAAAAGAAACGTACAGCGAAAAAGAAAACCCAAAATACTTGCTGTTATCAATGATGCCTGCACGGGGTGTGCCAGTTCTCCAATTTGTATCACTGAATGCCCCGTCGACAACTGCATGTTCGAAGTGGAAAACCCAGACGCTCCAGCGTTCAACCGGGTATTTGTTGATCCTTTGTTATGCATAGGTTGTAAAAAATGTATTACTAAAGGTCCAATGGACACTTTCTTGGAAGGTTGTCCTTGGGATGCAATTGATATGATACCGCTTGATAAGTATGAAGCAGATTTTGGAACCCTTCCTTATTAGTATAGATAATAATTCAAAATTCAAAGTCAGTATGCTGAATTAGGTTCTTAAATAGATCAGGCAAGGAGTTGCCTAGGTTTATCGCATTGTAATATCGGCCTTTATTTGCCAGTTTTTTCAGTGACTTATAGATAGGGAAAAACAACGAAAAAATTTTTGGACAACATAGAAACGTTGAGGTATGATATCCCCGGTTTTCTGGGTAATCCCCCCAAGTAACAAATAAATGAGTAAAAACAGCGGCTTCCGTCAAGGTATGCAGGTTGCGTTCAGGTTGGGAACTGAGCTGACGGTAGCAACGAGCATCGGTGGTTTACTAGGGTATGCGCTGGATAATTTTTTCGGCACAAAGCCTTGGGGCTTGGTGGCAGGGATTGTACTTGGTTCTGCGGCGGGTTGTCTTGCTGTTTACCGAGTTGCGATGACCCTGACTTTAGAAGAAGATGATACAAATAACGATTTGGAATAATAAGTAAATTATGGAAAGTCCTTTGCACCATTTTGAAGTCCACACGATTATTCCAATCCACATTGGTGGGTTAGACCTTTCTATAAATAATGCGGTGGTTGCCATGTGGGTGGGGTTGGTTGTTATTGGCAGTATGTTTTTATTGCCTACCAGAAAAGGATTGTCCCTTGTACCTGGAAAATTGCAGAGTGTGCTGGAAATTGCGGTGGAGTTTATCCGTAATCTGGTTTACGAATTCATTGGCGAAGAAGAGGGGAGGAAGTATGTCCCATTTATTGCCAGTTTGTTTTTGTTTATTCTTGCCTGCAACTTGATTGGTTTGTTGCCAGGGTCTTATACGATCACTAGTCAATTGGTAGTGACTGGAGTTTTTGCCACCGGAATTTTTATTTTGACGTTGGTGATTGGTTTTTCAAAACATGGTATGCACTTTCTTGGGATCCTTGTGCCACCGGGAATTCCCAAAGTGTTGATTCCCATAATGATCCCCATTGAAATCATCAGCATGCTGGCTCGGCCGATATCCCTTGCGGTGCGCCTGTTTGCCAATATGACGGCAGGACATACTGTTTTGGCAGTTCTATTTGGTCTAGCGATGACAGGGCCTTTATGGCTGGGTTGGTTGCCGTTTGGTTTTACGGTAGTCATTAATGGATTGGAAATTGCTATCGCTTTTATTCAAGCATATATATTCACAACGCTGACCTGTGTTTACATTGGCGATGTGATCAAGTTACATTAATTATTAGTTAACAATAGGAGGAAAGAATGGGTTCAGAAGCTGCTGCATTGATTGGAATGGGTTTGTGCGCCGCCGGTTTTTTTGGTGCTGCATTGGGTATCGCATATATTTTTGCGAAAACCATCGAAACCGTTGGTCGTCAGCCTAATTGTGAAGCGAAAGTTGCTAAGTATTGCTGGATCGGTTTTGCGTTAGTAGAAGCTATTGCTCTCTACGCTCTAGTTATTGCTTTCATCATTATGCCATAGCGGCAAACCGCCCCAGGTAATAGGGTCAGACGGCTAAGAGCTAATGAGGCCGTCAAATCCTTTGCTAAAGGTTCGCTAACATTCCCTTTCATGGGAGTGGATGAAAATTTTATAAGGATCAATTATGCCTCAATTTGAACAAGTTTCTGTTTTTGGTTCGCTGATTTTCTGGTCAGTGATTTCTTTTGCTATTTTGTTTTTCATGCTGAAGAAGTTTGCTTTTCCGCCGATTCTCGCTGCTCTTGATGACCGTGAGAAAAAGATTCGCGGTGATATTGAAGCATCGGAACAGCTGAAACAGGATGTAGAAAAGATAAAGATAGATCTGGAAGAGAAGCTAGCAGCCGCGCACGGAAAAGCTGAAACGATTGTCCAACTGGCGCAGGATGAAGCTAAAAAACTTCAAGAGAAAACCGTTCAAGAAACCGAAGCCAAAGTCAAACAGGTGCAGCGCGAAGCGGAGCAGGAAATTAATAGCTCTCGAAGCAAACTTTTGCAGGAGATTCGAAGCTACACCGCAGCGTTGACCATTGCTTCTACGGAGAAATTTCTTAAGAAGGCATTGGATGATTCAGATAAAAAACGGCTGGTGGATGAATCTATTGAACAGGTGATTCAGGAACTAGAAAAAAATCAGCAGAATTAACGTCTCTTAAAGAAGAATAAATTGCGATGTTGGAAAATCAGGTAGGGAAAAGGTACGCCGAAGCACTTTCTGGGAATATTGAAGATGATTCCCAATTGGGGAATGCATTGCAAAGTTTGGAAGCTTTTGGCGAAGCTATGAAAACGGAAAAACAATTGTTGCGTTTTTTTGAGCATCCTTCTATTTCCACAGAAAAGAAACAGAATGTTGTTGAGGAGCTTTGCAGCCGTTTGCAGACTGGAGATAAGGTTGGCAATCTGCTTGTTATGCTCAACGAGCGCGGAAAAATTATTTTTCTAGATAAAATTATTGAATATTTCGCGCGGGTTGTAGACCGTAGGTTGGGTCAAACAAGAGTTCAGGTGACCTCGGCGTATTCTTTGTCAGATGCGAATATGGATCGCCTTCAAACAGCGCTGAATAAAATTTTAGATAAAACCATATTGATCGATACCGAAGTGGATGAGTCACTGATTGGCGGCGTAATGTTGCGCATTGGAGACCAGGTAGCGGATGATACTATTCGTAACCGCTTGGATATCTTGAAACGAACAATAGAGAAAGAGGAGGTAGCCTAAGTGAATTTACGAGCCGACGAAATCAGCTCCCTGATTCAAAAGCAAATCGAAGGATTTGAGGAAGGGATCGAGCTCAAGGAAACCGGTCGGGTGATTTCAGTAGGAGATGGAATTGCGCGTATTTACGGCCTTGGAAATGCTATGGCCGGTGAACTTTTGGAATTCCCTGGTGGATTGTCTGGAATGGTGCTGAACCTCGAAGAAGATAATGTGGGTGCGGTGCTTCTCGGACGCGATGACAATATTAAAGAAGGTGATGAGGTTAAGCGCACAGGAAAGATCATGCAAGTGCCTATCGGACCTGAAATGGTCGGTCGGGTTGTAGACGGTCTGGGTGCGCCAATTGATGGCAAAGGCCCTATTAAAACAGACAAGTTTGGTCCTATTGAAAGAACTGCTCCAGGCGTAATTGACCGAAAATCTGTTCACGAACCTATGCAAACAGGTATCAAGGCAATTGATGGAATGATTCCTGTTGGTCGTGGTCAACGCGAACTCATTATTGGTGACAGACAAACAGGTAAGACGGCAGTTGCGATTGATGCGATCATCAATCAAAAAGGCCAGAACATGTTTTGTATCTATGTTGCAGTTGGGCAAAAACGATCTACTGTTGCACGAGTTGTGAAAACGCTCGAAGAGCACGGTGCAATGAAGTATACCATTGTTGTTTCTGCGTCAGCCAGCGACCCTGCGCCTATGCAGTTCATTGCTCCGTATGCGGGTTGCGCAATGGGAGAATACTTCCGTGACAATGGTCAGCATTGTCTGATCGTTTATGATGATCTCAGTAAACAGGCTGCAGCTTATCGTCAGCTTTCTCTTCTGCTTAGGAGACCGCCGGGACGTGAAGCGTATCCGGGTGATGTATTCTTTTTGCATTCTCGATTGTTAGAGAGATCTGCAAAAGTCAGTGATGAATTAGGAGCAGGTTCCATGACGGCTCTGCCGATCATTGAAACCCAGGCGGGTGATGTTTCCGCATATATTCCGACCAACGTGATATCTATTACGGATGGTCAGATATTTCTAGAAACCGATCTGTTTTATTCTGGAGTTCGCCCTGCGATCAACGTTGGGCTTTCTGTATCCCGAGTGGGTGGTTCAGCGCAAATTAAAGGAATGAAACAGGTGGCTGGTCAGCTTCGATTAGACTTGGCGCAATATCGTGAAATGGCTGCTTTTGCCCAGTTCGGTAGTGATCTGGATGCGGCTACTCAAGCCCAGCTTCATCGTGGCGAACGATTGGTGGAACTGCTTAAACAAGGTCAGTACAAACCTTTGACCGTAGTTCAGCAGATCGTTTCGATCTTTTCAGGTGTGCGAGGTCTTGTGGATGATGTCCCTGTCGCTAGTATCCAAAAATTTGAGAGCGGTTTGATCAACTTTATGGAAGAGAAACATCAGGCTTTGATGAATAAAATTGCAGAAGCTAAAAAACTGGATGATGACAGTGAAAGCCAGTTGAAGGCGGCTATCGAAGAATTCAAAGGTCTTTTTCAGAACTAATTTATGCCTAACTTAAAAGATATAAAAAGGCGCATCCGAAGCGTAAAAAATACGCAACAAATCACCAAAGCCATGAAACTGGTTGCGGCGTCGAAATTGCGAAAAGCACAGCAAGCTATCCTTGATGCTAGGCCATATGCGGTTAAGATGATGGATGTTCTCAACCATTTGGCAGCACGGTGCAATGGCGACTTACACCCTTTGTTGGATGTGCGAGATGGAAATAGGCATTTGTTCCTTATCATTACTGCCGACAAAGGTTTATGTGGAGGGTTCAACGGAAGCATCATTCGTAAAACAGCCGAATACCTGAAAAATAATCCACAAAATGAAAACTCGCTAATTATCGCCGGGAAAAAAGGAAATGATATTTTCCGTAATCGCCCTGTGAATATTATTGAGGACCATATTGGCTGGACGAAAGATTTTAATTATCTCAAGGCGCAGACGATTGGTGAAAATCTGGCCACTTTGTTTTCAGAGAAAAAAGTCGACAAGGTTTTCATGATTTATAACGAGTTTAAATCGGTAATGGCTCAAGAGGTTATTGTTGAGCAATTGTTGCCGGTGGTGCCAGAAAATCTGGAACATAAAGAAGAATCCTTTGCAGTGGATTATATCTACGAGCCGGATGAAGAAGCTATTCTGGACGAACTTCTTAAGCGTTATATGACAGTTCAAGTTTATCGGGCATTTCTTGAATCAAGTGCCAGTGAGCATGGTGCACGTATGACGGCGATGGATAGTGCTACACGCAATGCGGGTGAAATGATTGGTGCCTTGACGTTGACTTATAATCAAGCCCGACAGGCTTATATTACAAAAGAATTAATAGAAATCGTAAATGGCGCCGAAGCCTTGAAGGGTTAATGGCGTGAAAGATACTGAAATTAGTGGAGGGGAATGAATGAATAAGGGAAAGATCATCCAGGTAATGGGACCCGTTGTAGATGTGAGTTTCGAAGACGGCGTACTACCTGCTCTTTATAATGCGATCAACATTGAGCGAACCGGTGAAAGCGGAGAAACTGAAACCCTCGTATGCGAAGTAGCTCTGCATTTGGGAGATAACGCGGTTCGAAGCGTTGCCATGCATTCGACTGATGGATTGGTTCGAGGAATGGAAGTGCTAGATACTGGTGCTCCTATTACTGTGCCGGTTGGCGAAGAGGTGCTAGGTCGAATTCTAAATGTTGTAGGCGACCCTGTAGATAAGAAACCCCCAGTTGAGTCTAAGGCTAGATGGAGTATTCATCGCGATGCGCCTGCATTTGATGAGCAGGATACGAAGATGGAAATGCTCGAAACCGGTATCAAAGTTATCGATCTTCTTGAGCCTTACCTGAAAGGTGGAAAAACCGGCTTGTTCGGCGGCGCGGGTGTGGGCAAGACTGTTCTGATCATGGAGTTGATTCGTAATATTGGCGCGGAGCATGGCGGCTATTCTGTGTTCGCCGGAGTAGGTGAACGAACTCGTGAAGGTAATGATCTCTACCACGAAATGGTAGACTCCAATGTAATTGATAAAACCGCCCTGATTTACGGACAGATGACAGAACCTCCTGGTGCTCGAATGCGGGTCGGGTTGACCGGTCTTACCTGCGCGGAGTATTTCCGTGATGAAGGTGGAAAAGACGTTCTGTTATTCATCGATAATGTTTTCCGTTTTTCTCAAGCGGGTTCTGAAGTATCTGCGCTTCTCGGCCGAATTCCTTCTGCGGTTGGTTATCAGCCTACACTCGCAACTGAAATGGGTAACTTACAAGAACGTATCACTTCTACAAAAAAAGGTTCCATCACTTCCGTACAGGCGATTTACGTGCCCGCAGATGACTTGACCGATCCCGCTCCTGCGACAACGTTCTCGCATCTCGATGCTACGACCGTATTGAACAGACGTATTTCTGAGTTGGGTATTTACCCAGCTGTGGATCCTCTGGATTCAACTTCACGGATTCTTGATCCAGAAGTAATCGGCGAAGAACACTACAACACAGCTCGCGGAGTTCAACAAGTTTTGCAGAGATATAAAGATCTTCAAGATATCATTGCGATTCTGGGTATGGACGAATTGTCGGAAGAAGATAAGCAAGTGGTTTCCCGTGCTCGAAAAATTCAAAAATTTCTGTCACAGCCGTTCTTTGTTGCAGAAGTATTTACAGGGGCGCCGGGGAAATATGTGAAAGTACAAGATACTATAGAAGGCTTCAAAGCTATTCTCGATGGTAAAGGAGATAAGATCTCTGAGCAGGCATTTTATATGGTGGGAACTCTTGATGAAGTTCACGCAAAACAAAAGGAACTGGATAAAAAATCAGCATGACGCAAAAACTGATACTTAGCATTGTAACTCCCGAAAAGCAACTGGTCTCTGAAGAGGTCGATCAAGTCAATGTGCCCGGTACCGAGGGCGACTTGGGGATTCTTCATGATCACGCACCGATTCTGACCCTCTTACGCACTGGACAATTGTCTTATGAAAAAGAGGGCGAAACAATTTCTATGGTTGTTAGTGGAGGATACCTGGAAGTGACAGATAATCGCGTAACAGTACTGGCTGAAACCGGAGAGTTCCTGCATGAGATCGACCGCGAACGCGCCGAGCGTGCCCAAGCCGAAGCAGAAAAAAGGTTGGGCGAAACTGATATCTCTGAAGAAGAATACATTGAAACGCAGAAAAAATTGTTCCGCGCTATCGCCCGCCTCGAAAATTCTGAGAACAACTAAACTCCCAACACCCCTTTTTTAATTCCCCCTTCATTTGGAAGTGATACCTTAAAAAGAAGCTGGCGATTATTATCGACAAAGGTATTCAGAAGAGATGTGTCAGATCTCAATGAAACTTTTCAATAATCCGTTGCAATCTCTGGCATCCGGATTCGTGCCTACTAAACACCCCGTGGCCGTCAAGCCTATCGCTGATCTACAAGAACAGAGATATCTCTATATCAAACCTTTAGAAGCTAAAATAAGTATTCTTAAAGTGTTAACCCTCTTTTTAGATGAATACAATATTCCATTAATGGATATAAATGGATAGGTTCGGTTGTGTTAGATAGACTAGAGATAATCTTTTAAATATTTCCCCGTGTACGAGGTTTTAGATTTTGCGATTTCCTCGGGAGTACCTTCAGCAAGTATGCATCCTCCACCGTCGCCGCCTTCGGGGCCGAGATCGATAAGATGATCTGCTGTTTTGATAACATCCATATTATGTTCGATGATGACTACGGTGTTTCCGGAATCCACTAGTTTCTGCAACACTTTCAGCAAATGCTCGATATCGGCGAAATGCAATCCGGTGGTCGGTTCATCTAGAATATAAAGGGTTCTACCTGTACTTCGTTTGCTGAGTTCTTTTGATAGTTTTACGCGTTGGGCTTCGCCGCCAGATAAGGTCGTGGCCTGTTGACCTAGGCGGATATAGTCGAGGCCTACATCTTTGATTGTTTGTAATTTGTTTTTTATTGCAGGGATATTTATAAAAAACTCGTTGCCTTCTTCCGCTGTCATATTGAGAACATCGGCGATGCTTTTACCCTTGTATAAAATTTCCAATGTTTCACGGTTGAATCTTTTTCCTTGGCAGACCTCGCAAGTCACGAACACGTCGGGTAGAAAATGCATTTCAATTTTAATGAGCCCATCTCCCTGACAGGCTTCGCAACGCCCCCCTTTAACATTGAAACTGAAACGACCAGGTTTATATCCACGCGCTCGGGCTTCAGGAACCTGACTGAATAATTCCCGGATGAGGGTGAACACGCCGGTGTAGGTAGCGGGGTTCGACCGGGGAGTTCGGCCGATGGGGGATTGATCGATGTCGATCACTTTGTCTAGATAATGAATCCCTTCGATTTTGTCGAAAGCTCCGGGTTTGTCTACCGATCTGTAAAAATGTTTGGCCAACGATTTATAAAGAATATCCAGAGTCAGTGTGCTTTTGCCAGAACCAGAAACACCGGTCACGCAAATAAAGCAACCTAATGGAAATTTTACATTCACATTTTTCAGGTTATTTTCACTTGCTCCCAGCACTTCAAGGAACTCGCCATTGCCTTTTCTTCTTTGCTCTGGTGTCGCAATTTCTTTTTTGCCAGATAAATATTGTCCTGTTAATGAACTCTTTGACTTCAACAGGGCTTTAGGGGTGCCTGCAAAGGTTACTTTTCCACCATGAACTCCTGCGCCGGGACCAAGGTCTACAACATAGTCGGCGGAGCGGATGGTGGCTTCGTCATGCTCCACTACGATAACGGTGTTTCCTAAATCACGTAATCGGATCAGGGTTGCCAATAAACGATCGTTGTCTCGTTGATGCAGTCCAATACTAGGTTCATCGAGAACATAGAGAACCCCCATCAGGCTGGAGCCGATTTGTGTTGCCAATCGAATGCGTTGGCTTTCACCCCCTGACAAGGTTGCCGATGTGCGATCGAGCGACAGATATTCCAGTCCGACATTGGTTAAGAATCCGAGTCTTTCCTTAATTTCTTTTACAATTCGACGGGCAATATTGTTTTCCTGTTTTGTCAGTTTCAGGTCTTTGAAAAACTTGAAGGCTTTGCCAATGGAGAAAGAGGTGAGTTCAACAATATTTAAATCTGTAACTTTTACTGAGACAGCTTCTTTTCTCAACCGCTTGCCATCACATTGTTGGCAGGGGAGGGCGCGCATGAAACGAGCGATTTCTTCCCGCGACCATGTGGAATCCGTTTCAAGATAACGTCTTTCGAGATCAGGAATTACGCCATCAAAGGTGTCTTTGTAATGTTGTTGGCGTCCGTCTTTTTCAAAAAAATATTTTATTTGTTCATCTCCAGAACCGTATAAAAGAATTTTTTGAGTTTTTTTAGTGAGGTTTTTAAAGGGAGCGCTGAGCTTAAACTTGAAATGGGCAGAGATCGTATCCAGCATTTGATGGTAATAAATAGAACTGCGTTTTTCCCAGGGTTTTAATGCGCCGTCTCGAATGGAAAGGCTGTCGTCTGGCACCACCAGTTCGGGGTCGATCACCATTTTTATTCCCAACCCATCACATTTCGAGCAGGCTCCTTGCGGATTATTGAAAGAAAAGAGTCGGGGCTCGAGTTCTGGGTAGCTGATGTTGCAATAACTACAGGCGAATTTCTCGCTGAACAATAACTCCTCTTCTTCAATAATGGAAACAACGATACTGCCTTCGCCATGGGTGAGGGCTGTTTCAACCGAGTCGGCCAAACGTTTCCCCATCTTTTCCTTGATGACCAGTCGGTCGACAACGATTTCCAGGGTGTGCTTGAACTTCTTATCGAGAGCGATTTCTTCATCGAGAGATCGTACTTCACCGTCAATTCGAGCGCGGACGAATCCTTTTCGCCTCATATCGAGAAGTTCTTTTTTAAATTCTCCTTTACGCCCTCGCGCAACCGGCGACAAGATCATTATTTTTTTCCCGACAGGAATGGATTGTACCTGGTCGACGATATGCTGGACGGTTTGTGAGGAAATTTCTCTACCGCAGCTATAGCAATATACGCGTCCGATACGTGCATAAAGCAGTCTTAGATAGTCGTAGATTTCGGTTACGGTACCAACGGTGGAGCGTGGATTGCGGCTCGATGTTTTTTGCTCAATGGAAATAGCAGGCGAGAGTCCATCGATGGAATCGATATCCGGCTTTTCCATCAGTTCCAGAAATTGCCGTGCGTATGCGGAAAGTGATTCCACATACCTCCGCTGACCTTCTGCGTATATGGTGTCGAAGGCAAGAGAAGACTTTCCTGAACCGCTCAATCCGGTAATAACCACTAGTTTTTCGCGGGGTAGAGTTAGGTGGAGGTCTTTGAGGTTGTGTTCTCTTGCGCCTTTTATATTTATAAATTCCAGTGCCATTAAAACTTTCTATTTATTGAACAGCGAGTTCCATTTTGTATCGACTCGCGTTTTGATTTCTTCGGACATCTCAATTTCTTCGGGCCAGCTTTGCCGGTAGCCTTCTTCTTTCATTTTTTGTGTTACATCGATTGCAAGCTGATCACCCTCGAAATAGAAATCGCGTTTAGGGTCGAGATTGTTAAAGAATTTCCACATTACTATCGAATCGTTATCGAGTTTTACATGACCTTCGAGTACGATTAGGATGTCGATGGACGAGAACTCGGGGGCATTGAAATAGGCTTTAATGAATTCTTCCGCTTGGTGAGGACGGGTTTTATCTAAGGCGGCATACATGACGGATCGATGTGCATTAATGTCTAAGATTCTACAATCTTTTAGATCAGGCAACCGACTCTTAACTTCTTCTTTAGAAGGTAGTGGGGAATTCTTCGATGCAGGTGATTTGTTTTCTCCATAGCCCGGTTCGCCTTCTATTTTTTCTGTTAGATCGATACCAAGCTTAGAGCCATAAAGCATGTTGTCGGAACCGTGGTTGAGCACATCAAGCACGCCTTCTGAGAAAAATAGGTCGCGTTCAAAGTTAATCTCGTCCAATAGTAGTTTGATCAATTCATCGTAATTGTGAACATCGATTTTGCTGTCAACGGTAATGATGGTTTTTACGAAACTCATTTGTCCCAGTCCCCAAAGACCACTCATCAAGCGACGCGACTGCATGGGATAGCGTTTGTCAATTGAGACGATGACACAGTTGTGGAAGACACCTTCAACGGGCATATTTATATTGACGATTTCAGGAAGCTGGGTGCGCATGAGAGGAAGGAAGATGCGCTCGGTGGCGCGGCCGAGGTAAAAATCTTCCTGCGGTGGCTTGCCCACTATCGTTGTCAGATAAATAGGGTCTTTCCTATGTGTGATAGCTGTAAGATGAAAGACCGGGTAATCGCCATCCTGTGAGTAGTAACCCGTGTGATCTCCGAAAGGACCTTCCAGTCGCATTTCGGATGGATCGATAAACCCTTCGAGAATAATTTCAGAATTAGCCGGGACTTCTAGATCGACGGTTTTACATTTTACGAGAGGCACGCTCTTCTTTCTGATGAAACCCGCTAACAGGAACTCATCAATGCCGTAGGGCAGGGGAGCGGATGCCGCGTAACAGGAAGCCGGGTCAGCGCCAATCGCAACAGCAACCTCCATCACTTTATTCTGTTTTTGATATTCATGAAAGAAGTGGGCGCCGTCTTTATGAATATGCCAATGCATGCCTGTTGTTTTTGAATCGTACACTTGCATTCGGTAGAGCCCAACGTTCTTGACTTTGCGGTCGACACTTCGGTTGATAACAATAGGAAGAGTTATGAATCGTCCTGCATCATGAGGCCAGCATTGCAGGATGGGAATTTGATCGAGATTGACATCTTCATTGAGATGCACCACTTCTTGACAGGAAGCTTTGGTGGCTCCGACCCGCGTTGGAGGAAACTGTGCCGCTTGCAACAGCATGGGTAAAAGTTTTGCTTTGTCCAACAAGGTTGTGGGCGGCTGTATTTTTAAATAGCGTTCGATTCTTTTAGCTATCTCTTCAATATCGTTCACCCCAAGAGCGGCGTTCATTCTTTTTTGACTGCCGAAAGCGTTGATTAGAACGGGCATGGTACTACCTTCTACATTTTCAAAAAGCAGTGCTTTTCCGCCACCGTGTTGCTTTGAGACTCGGTCAGTGATTTCAGAGATTTCAAGAATGGGAGACACCTGTTCTCGAATTCGAATGAGTTCGTTTTCGAATTCAAGCCGGTCGATAAATTCTCTTAAAGAAGGATAGTTCATTGATATGTGTGAATAGGTTTAAGGCGAAAGTTTATTATATATCAGTCAAGCTAGGTAATAGGAATTTTTTTGAAATAGGAGTTAAGGTGACTTTTTAATGTTTCTAGAATTCCATATTTTTAGGTGCTGGTCAGCCTTAATATTGTTGCCTAGCTTGTTGTGGTAAGTTGACAAATGGAAATGGACCTCAAGATAGTCCAGTTTTTGGTCAAATGTTTTATTGAAAGCTTCGACTTGGTAATGGTATTTTTTTAGAAGATTTCCTTTTTGCAGCTGAGAAGATACGAAAACGACTTTGAAGGAGTTCCTAGGACCGGTCTTGGTTTCAATCCCATTAAAATATATCGCTGCATAAAGCAAGGAGGCAAGGCTTAAAAATTAGATGGAACACAATAATTTTGTTTTCTCTTTCTAATAAGCGTTTGGCAAATTTAAATTTTGGTGAAGTTCCATGCAATGTTCTAAACCCTCTTTTGTCTTATGCTAATATATGTTTATGTTACGATTTTTTCTCAGGCGGGTGTTGTTAGGGATACCGGTTCTGATTACTGTTGCTACGCTGACCTTTCTCATCATGCATCTTGTGCCTGGAGGGCCGTTTGATAGCGATAAAATTCTTCCTCCAGAAATCATTGCCAATATCGAAGCCAAGTATCACCTCGATGAACCTATAGAAATACAATACCTGCTTTATATGAAGCAGTTATTACAAGGTGACTTGGGTCCCTCCTACAAATATATTGGTCGCGATGTTTCTGATATCTTACGCGACACTTTTCCGGTTTCTTTTACATTGGGTATGTGTGCGGTTTTAATTGTTCTGGGTCTAGGAGTGCCTGCCGGGGTGATCTCTGCTTATTGGAAAAACTCTTTGCTGGACAGATCAATATTGTTATTCGCGGCTATGGGAATTTCTGTTCCCAGTTTTGTGTTGGGAGCGGTATCCGTCTGGATATTTTCTCATCAATGGCATTTGTTGCCGCCTGCATTGTGGGAGGGGCCGCGGTATATGATCCTCCCCGCATTTGCATTAGGTGCTGGGTTTGCGGGTTATATCGCCCGGTTGACGCGCACCACTGTTCTTGATGTGCTGGGCTCTGATTATATTCGTACCGCCCGTGCTAAAGGACTGTCTGAATTTTCTATCTTGCTTCGGCATGTTTTGAAAAACTCAATGTATCCGATCGTTTCGGTGATGGGACCTTTAACAGCGGGATTGATCACCGGATCTTTTGTGATCGAGTTTATTTTTTCTATTCCCGGTATGGGGCGGTTTTTCATCACTGCTGTGACCAATCGTGATTATCCCTTGATCATGGGGGTGACGTTGGTCTATGCGGTATTGATCGTTATCGCCAATATTGTGGTTGATATGATTTATGGATGGCTGGACCCCAGAGTATCGGTGAAATAGGGTAATGAACACATCTACTAAAATTAGCAGCGGCTTTCTTTTTATTCTTTTGTTAACCGCGGTATTGGCACCTTGGATAGCGCCGTATTCTTATCAAGAGCAGGACACGTTAAATATTCTTGCTTTTCCTGGGGCAGAACATTGGCTGGGAACGGATCGATTGGGTCGAGACCTTCTATCGCGTATGATTTATGGTGCCCGGGTTTCTTTGTTCGTCGGGGTTTTCTCCACAGTGCTTGCTTTATTCATTGGCACGATATATGGAACCCTTTCTGCTTATGTTGGTGGTCGAATGGATAACCTGATGATGCGAGTGGTCGATGTGGTTTTTGCTTTACCCGATCTTTTGATGATAATTTTGATCACCGTGTTGATGGGCCGTGGGGTTGTTGGCGTTTTTATTGCCTTGACTCTAGTCAGTTGGGTGACCATTGCACGGTTGGTGCGGGGGGAGGTTTTACGAATAAAGGAGTATCCTTATATTTTGGCGGCCAGAGCGTTAGGAGCGAGTCATTATCGAATCATGTTGAAGGAAATTTTTCCCAATATTTTAGGAATTCTTGTTGTGACTCTTAGTTTTCGGGTACCCGTTGCGATTCTTGCGGAATCGACCTTGAGTTTTGTGGGTTTAGGCATTGCACCCCCCGCCAGCAGTTGGGGAACCCTTGCCAGCGATGGATGGACAGCGATTAAATTTTATCCGCATTTGATTTTGTTTCCCTCACTGGCTATATTTTTTACAATTTTGTCGTTTAATTTTCTGGGAGAAGGATTGCGGGAGTTTCTGGATCCTCGATCTGCAAAGGGCAGCTAAAAGGAAGAATTTTCTTCCTTAAAAAATACCTTAATCACTTGTTTTATATAGATTTATTGACAGGAAAAATAATCGCGTTGACAAGCTGGAAAATCCATTATAGAGTGGCTTTTTTTGTGGCTTTCGGCTTAGCCCTTCAACAATTTCGTGTTAAAATTTAAAGTATGAGCCAAGTCAAAGAAGATTTGATTTGTGAAATTATACGGTTATCCCAGACAAACCTGCTGGATAAAAAATGTGCTGATATGAATTTTGAAGCGCAAGAGCAGATTGCGGTGGATTGGGTTCGCCAAAATGCTGCGGATTACCGTACAGATTTCCAATCACGTTTGAAGGTTTTTTCAGCCTCAAAGCTGGGAGAAATATTAAAAACTCTTTCCAATTCTGGAAAAGATTTGAACGATATATTAGAAGGGCTTGAACCTTCGACGGCTCGGTAAAAAAATATGGCAGAAGCATCTACAGATGAACAGAAGTTGTCACCCGCTGAGAAGGCTAAATTAGCAGCTAAAAAAAAGGCAGAGGCGGCTAAAAAGGCCGCACCTGTGAGTGACCCTTTTGTCGATAACGGTGATGGTAGCATCACGGATCCGAACTCCGGTTTGACATGGAAAAAAACGGATGCATGGCTGGATAAAAAACTTTTTTATACTTGGCAAGACCACCAAGAGTATGTGGATTGGGTTAATCAGAATAAAGATCAATTCGGTGGTTATAACAATTGGAGAATTCCCACGAAAGCAGAGTCCTTAACGCTTTTTGACAAAACAGGGGTTAAGCAATTGATGGATAAAAATGGAACTTATTATCCAATCGATTCTATCTTCGCACCTGGCGGCGCATCCAATACGTGGATCAGCGAATGTTCAGATGAAAAAATAATTCGAATGGATTTGAAAATCGGATTGGACACCCCTTATCCAAACAACGATGTATGGTCTTCAATGCGTCTTGTAAGGAAAGAAGGCGAGGCCGCGGCAAAGTCTTCAGCGCCTGTTGCTGAAGCGACTGCGGCTCCAGCCGTTGATGAAGGAGCTTCAGAAGCTCCGCCAGCAGCAGCTCCAAAAAAATCATCAGGAAACGTTGTTCCTGGACCTACTCCCCGAAAGGATTTTTCTGATGCAGAAAAATCTGCCATGTTGAAGCGCGCCAGAGCTCACGCCGCTGAAGTTAAAGCCCGCAAAGGTTAGACTTTATTCGTTGGTAGTCCGCAGTTCACTTTTCTCTTAACCAATGTCGAATAACATGTCCGATTAGCTCAGGGTCTTTTTTCATTTGATTGATTTTTTCTTTGCGGATTTTATATGCTCTTGAAAGGGCGGCTTGTTGTTTATTCTCTTTTCCTTTAAGTGCGGGGCGGTTTTTTTTGCTAATTTGTTTTTTAGCTGTTTTTTTTTGTGATGTTTTTTTTCGCGGGTTTAAAAGAACCCAGAAAATATATATAACGATTGCCGCGAAAGAGAGTACGAGGAAGGTCGAAGTCATGAATCGTCTTCCTCAATATTGAATTTGATGATCAGGGCACCTCTCTTTTTCCCCCAACTGATTGCGGCACCTTCTCCCGGAATGAGCAACTCTTCGCCTATCAGTGTTCCTTCCTCAACTTGAATCGTTTTGCTTCCGTTCAAGGTTTCGGCTACTAAAGTTCCACCTTCGTCGGCAAGTTTCCTTGAAATTATAACTTCGCTGATGATGTCGTTTTTAATTCGTTTAAATTTTGGATGTGGCAATGTGTTGATTTTAAGAAACAATTCCCCAGGTGGGCCGCCGTTTTTACCTTCGCCACCTTCTTTTATTATCGCCAGAGTGTATTGGTTTGCTACACCCGGTGGGATTTTGACATTAAGGGTAACCGACCGCACTATAAGTTGTTTCCCTTGACAGACAGGGCACTCGTCATCTCCCTGCATACCTGATCCATCACAATCCTGACATTTGACATATTTTTCATAAGAGTAGGGGATGACTCCTCCAAGAGCAACAATGGGGAGGGGGACATCTATTATGAACTGTAAGTCGAAACCGCTTGTTGGCATGTTCGGATCAACGGGTTCCGGTTCTGCTGCGAAGGGTTCCTGATAATATTGTTCATTACCCCCTGGAGGGGGACGTCGACCAAACCCACCAGGCGGTTCTCGGTCCCAGGCAGGTCTGCCTCCTGATGGCTGGGCACGCGATTGAGTTTTATAGCTTCTTTGGCGGTCATATTCTTTACGTTTTAATGCATTGCTTAAAACTTCATAGGCCTCGGAAACTATTTTGAATTTATCTTCAGCCTCTTTACTTCCCTGGTTGGTATCGGGATGGTATTTCTTTGCCAGTTCCCGATATTTTTTCTTAATATCTTTTTTAGGAGTTTTAGCGGTGATGCCTAAAATCTTGTAATAGTCGCGGTTTGTGGGTTGGGCCATTGGGAGAGGTTTTGAGTCTTTTAGATATTAGTATATTGGCGTGGGTTCATTCTAACTTTTTGAAGGCATCCGTTCAAATAACTTAAGACATATTCTAGATTTTTATCGGCAGGCTGTAGTGAAAAAATTACTCGTTTTTTGTATAGCCCATCGACTCATAGAGGTTCTGGGCTTAGACATTTGATATTTGCGTGGATAGATCGATTAATATAACGCAATCAATCCCTATCATGGAAGTCCGAAGTATAGGGTTAGGAAATCAAATCACAAAGATTGAGTCGATCCATTTTAAAGGTGTGGGTAACGTGTTGATGGTGTTGCCGAAACTAAATGGCGATCAGGTAACTCTAGAAATACCTCCACAAAAATTGAGATTAAACGGGCAGTCCATTGAAATCTTCTAAATTAATACCGTGATCAGAGGCCGAATTGGAGAGTGGATGGAGTAGGAGGGGGCTCAGAAACGCAAGGGGTCGGATGCGTTAATAAGGAATCGCACAGCAACCCATAATGCCGAGTCACGAAAAGTATTTTTTTAAGTAGATTATCCTTAATTTCGGGTGGCCTGCATCTCCTGATTTACATCAGAAAATAAAAAATGGTGGCGGGAATGGATGCGCCGGCAAAGGATGCAGCAATACTTTTTAAAATAAATGATTCTTGATTAGACGATTCTGTTGAATCGATCAATTCATCAGCAGCGGGATAAGCGACATTTACCTTTTCCATGGTAGTTTGACCTTCCTGTTAAATAGATTTACCAAATAACTTCCTTATCTTATTTCTTCTTAACGGCAAGTTTTGTGCCAAACTTGATTTGCAAACGAATTAGTTGTAAAGCTTATATAAAATAAGGCCTAACTTTTTTTGTGGCCTCTATTTTGGTCGCTTTTGTCTCCCTGAGCCGTCGGGTTTTATGTGTTTCCTGTCAAAATTATGTCTTTTCGTTTTTTTAAGGAGAGGATCATCCCGTAGAAAAAGTAACATTGTACGATGCAAAAATATTATTAAAAAAAAACGGTTAAGCTATTGCCGATGGAAGGAGAGTGGAAAAAAGCGGCACGCGCGGGAAGTTCATCGTCATTTTATTGGGGGAATGAAAACTCTGATGCCTATTCCTGGCATAAAGGCAATGCCGATAGGAACTCACCCTATAGGTTTCAAAAAAACAAATGTTTTAGGGATTTACGATATGGCTGGTAACTTTTGGGAATCGACTTTATCGGAGCATGAAATCGGAGGTAAAGTGGTTCGCGGAGGCTCTTGGAGAAATGAGGTGGTTTTTTTTGGAGTTGTCAGGATTATTCATTCAATAGGCTTATTAATTTCTTTTTCTTTTGTGAATATGGGTTGCAGTTCCATAAAACACATCTGCCGCTTCCATCAGGGTTTCGGATAAGGTGGGATGTGCATGAATTGATAGGGCCAGATCTTTAGCTTTCGTCCCAGTTTCGATAGCTAAAACCCCCTCAGCAATCAACTCACCAGCTCCTGCGCCAGTTAATCCTACACCGACAATTTTCTCAGATTCAGGATCAATTATCAATTTGGTCATTCCCTCACCGCGCCCCAGTGTCTGTGCTCTTCCAGATGCGCCCCAAGGGAATTTGGCTATTGAAACTTTTCTACCTTGAGCCAGAGCTTCCGTTTCCGTCAATCCGGCCCAGGCAATTTCAGGATCGGTGAACACTACCGCAGGGATTATTCGATTGTTGAAATCAGAACTCTCTCCATCTATAACTTCCACTGCTACCTTTGCCTCGTGGGCTGCTTTATGCGCTAACATGGCACCGCCGATCACATCTCCAATAGCGGATATTTGGGAATCATCTGTTTTCTGTTGAGAGTCAGCAATCACAAAACCTTTCTCGTTCAATTTGACTTTAGTGTTTTCGAGTCCAAGCCCATCAGTGTTGGGTGCACGACCTACCGAAACTAGTACCCGGTTAAAAACCTTTTTCTCCGTTCCGGATTCATTTTCAAGTGTTACATGAGTCTTCGATTCTGCCTGCTTGATCTCGGTAACTCTAGTATTTAAAAGAATAGCTTTAAACTGGTTTTTGATTCTGTGTTGTAAAGGCCTTACAAGATCGCGATCGACCCCGGTTAAAAGTCCATCCATCATTTCCACGATGGTGACCTGACTGCCGAGTGTGGCATAAACACTGCCCATTTCTAGTCCAATATAACCTCCACCGACAATCAGTAGTTTCTCAGGAATACTTTCTAAATCGAGCGCGTCAGTGGAATCGATGAGGTGTGAATTGTTTTGAAAAGGTTGAATAGGGCGCGATCCTGTAGCGAGAACGCAATGATCGAAGGAGAAGGACTTACCATCAACTTCGATAGTTTGAGAATCTTTGAACATCCCTTTTCCAGAAACGAATTCCACGTTTCGTTGTTTGCAAAGTTGGACGAGACCCGTAGCCATTTTGTCGATGACCTGATCCTTCCAGTTGCGAACAGCATCAAGGTCAATCTTGGGATCACCAAAATCAACACCCCAGGCTTTTGCTTCTTTGGTTTCATTTATAAGATGTGCGATGTGTAGCAGAGCTTTAGAAGGAATGCACCCCCGGTGCAAGCAAACGCCGCCGGGTTTTTTGCCCGCATCAATGAGGGTGACATCCATCCCCTTATCAGCGGCAAGGAAGGCTGCAGCATAACCGCCAGGCCCACCTCCCAATACGACTAATTTTTTAGTACTCATATATACGATTCCAATGATAAAGATTGTCTATGTTAAAGGAATTAATGGGAAAATCAGAGAGAAAATTAGAGTAGGTATGATTTTAAATTATCATAACTGATTTTATAAAATGCTGATAAGTTTAATGCCAAGGGAAATTCATGCTGATGTGAATGCTGGATTAACTCTTGTTGAATGCAATTGGGAGATAGATGAACGGGAAGCTCATGATGAGGAGTGATGATTGCTTATGGCAATGCTCACGGTATATAAGTTACTAGTATTGAGGTATTAGTTAAGACCACGTGCTGGCCTAGGCAGTTCTTGGCCAGAACGGAAATTCTCGCCTAAAGTAGAATTTGAATTTGCAGCACCTCCTAATGTTGAATCGTGCATATCCCCAATAAACTCCATAGAAAATCCTCTGCCGGTCGACTCCATATAGATAGTACCCCACATTGAAAGCTGCGATAAACTATCAAACTTGTAAGTGTCTCCAACTCTAACCGACCTAGAACCTGCAGGCAGACCTGGACGTTCGCTCACTGTCGTTGCTCTTACTTGTCCAAATTGAGCTGAATCAACAGTCTGGATTAAATGCATATTTGGATTCGCTAAAAAGATAGGGTTTATATTATTTAATGTAGGATGACTTTGGTTCACTACAAATATTCGGTGAGTTTCACCCGCATCTATTGTGAACATAACGGCTCGACCTACAGCGTTATTTAAAGTCGTTTTCATATTAATCACCTC
>CALJGH010000124.1 GCA_938073925.1 uncultured Nitrospinaceae bacterium | reverse complement strand
TTTTGAAATACTTTCTTTTGGGAAAACCACGATACCATAATTTTCATGATTTTTATAAAGTTGGTAGTCGTAATCGGAGCCTGCCCGAACTGTACTGGTAAGTCCCAAAAGAATGCAAAACAGGATTGCAAAAAAAGGTTTCATAATTTTGTATGATGAAATAGTTTGCCCAAAGGTTTTTAAATCCGACAATTAATTTAGCAGAAACAAAAATTACGAAAGAATTTCTGTTGCGCTAAAAAAATATGACATTTCAAATGACGCATTTTCAGCAGAGTCAGAACCATGTGTTGAGTTCTTTTCAATGTTTACCGCGAAATCTTTTCGGATAGTGCCTTCCGCTGCATCTTCAGGGTTTGTTGCTCCCATTAGATCGCGCCATGCCGTGATAGCATTTTCCTTCTCAAGAACCAATAAAACTACAGGGCCCGAACACATAGACTCTGTTAGACTGCCGAAAAAAGGTCTTTCTTTATGAACATAATAAAATCCCTTAGCTTGGGATGGTGTGAGCTGAGCCTTTTTTATTGCGGCAATTTTGAATCCGTTAGACTCAATACGTTCTAAAATTTTACCGATTAAATTTCGTTCGACCGCGTCGGGTTTGATAATTGCAAAAGTTTTTTCCATTTGACTACTTTCTCTTTAAATTTGTTTTTGGGAATGCACAAAAAAAAGGTATTTGAGCGGTTAAGCCCAAATACCTTTTTTGACACTCAGATAAATTATCGTAAAACGATTCCGGATTTTTTAATTACAAAGCCTTCGTCAAGCTCCTCAATCCATTTCATTTTAATTGCATCATTCTTGGCAATATCTGTACAAATATAGACACAGATTTCACAGGCTTTACACCGGTCAACGGATACATAAGCCGATTTATCTTCTTCACTGTAATTAATACAGTTTGACTCGGGACAGTATTGCGTGCAGAGATGGCAGTTTTTAGCTGCGCAAATGTCCTTGTCAACTTCAGCGATGTAGTACATATTTTCTCCAGTCTTTAAGCGTTACGCAGTGGCTTTAGCAGGTTTTTCTGCTTCCGACCAACCTTGATCAATAGCGTATTGAATTGAGGCATCCATAACCTTCTGGTTTGCTTCAAGTAGTTTTTGTTTTTTAGCAAATTTCTTCTCAATGGCACTGTCCAAAGCCGCTGTACCGCCGGATACCACGATACCTTTGCCGACAAACCGATCTTTAACAGATGCCGCCAGAGACGCAGGATCGGGGAGACCAAAGATTCCAGAAATAGCGCCACACATAGCCATATTGGTAGCCAAGTCTGTTTTAGCCAACTCATTGGCCATTTCAGTGGCTGGTAGATAGTAGATGCGGGCTTCTTTCTCATCGAGTTCTCTTTGTTCATCACGGGTGAAAGGAATCGGTTTCTTGCTGTTGATGAGGATGATTCCATTTTGCTTCAAGCCGGTATAAAACGGCATAGTATAAGACTTACCCAGCGTAATTACCGAAGGATGAAAAATGAGGAGAACGTTTGGAAAAATGATCTCGCCGATTTCATAAATCGTTTGGTTGGAAATTCGAACGTAACTTTCAACAGGGGCATTACGCTTTTCTGATCCAAAGAAAGGAACTAGAGAGCTGAAACCACCAGATATAACCACTCCATTACTTACAATATGGGATGCGGTTACTACACCCTGGCCACCAATACCAGCCATTCGAATGTTATAGCGCTTAACTTCTTCTGTCATTTTTGTTTTCTCCTTACTTATCTGATTTTTTCTTTTTGGCTTTTTTCTCTACATCATCCAAATACTCTTTTGCCAGTGGTGAAATGATTTCTTCAAAACCGTAACGTTCTTTTTCGATTTCGAAAGCATCTTTCATAACATCTGGAGTTGGAATAGAGTATTCAATGTTGCAGGAAGTGTAAGCTTGAATGTAGCTGTGACCGACTTCTCGCGCAACCATGATTGCCCGGCGAACGGTTCGTGCTACACGTGCCGGATTGGTAGGAGCTAGGCGCGCAACATAGTCCACACCTGCTACTTTAGCCAGACCCAAGGCATCGACTTTATCACCAAATTTACCCCGTGGAGCCATTTTGAGAACTTTACCGTGATTGGTCATGCCGCTTTCCTGACCTCCGGTGTTTCCATAAACTTCATTGTCGAGCATGATGGTGGTGAATTTTTCTTTACGGAACCAGCTATGCATCAAACCCTGGAAACCAATATCGATCAAGCCACCGTCACCTGCCATAACTACAACGTCTTTTTTCTGATTTGGGAAACGAACTTCCAAACCTCGTTTTAGTCCAGATGCAACCGCATTGGTATCGCCATAGTTGCCATAAATAAAAGGTACAGAAGCTTGAGAGATAGCCAATCGTCCACATCCTGCAGTTCCAACAACAATGGTGTGCTCAGGATTTGGCATTCCAATGTAGGCGAGACGAATGAACAGGGTCATCGCACAACCTGCACACATGGGATGCTCTTCAATAACTTCCTTGAATTTCCCCATATCAGTAACTTTTACTGTCTGTTTGTCAGAGCCGTTACGATTAGTATAAGGGCCATGTTCAATTAAATCCCTGTATTCAACTGGCAAGAATTCTTTCATTACCGGGGATGGATGTAGATTTTCAAGAGACATAAAATTATCCTTTATTAAAAGGTATTGCGTAGTTTTAAATAATTATATAAACAGGCTTTTCAAACACATACTTATCATACCTGATTAACTAAGCTAAACAAAAAAACAACTACTATTTTACTTCTTTGCGGAATTCCGCTAACCATTCGAGAATCATCTCTGTCGGCATGGTCATACCACCAAACACGCGTGGTCCATCTTTAATTACGGCATCACACCGTCCATAAAGAACAGAGCAAACTTCTTTATGCAACCAGCCTGCCTGATTGAATTCTGGAATCAGAATTCGTTTGGCATCTTTAACAGCATCCAAAATTTCTTCTACTGGGAAAGGGCGAATGGTTTTAACTTTAACTAGACCGACTGTTCGTCCTTGCTCGCCTTCTTGTCGAACGGCTTCGCGAGCCTGAGAAACGGCACAACCAGAGGCAATAATGAAATCGTCAGCGCCAGGGTTAATAACTTCAACCAAGCCGCCAAGATAGTCACGGAAATATTTTGCAGAGCGTTCTACTGCCGCAAAAACTTCCTGCTGCCAACTGGCATGCATGTGGTAACTGATGAAATTACTTTTTTGAATAGGGGCATCTCTGGAAATACGTGCAGGTGGATTTTCGTTGTCCATTGCAGGTACTGCTGAGCGCCAGCCATCGCGTGGTGGCAACTTGTATTCTGCAGGAGTCACTTTCACCGGGCCACGTGCATGCGTACAGAAAAAACCATCAACTGAAACTACAGCAGGTAATGTTACATCGACCTGCTCCGACGCCATAATTGCAGCAAGCGGATAATCGTAAAAATCCTGTTGGTTTTCAGCATGTAGCATGAGTATTCCCGTATTCAGCATGAATGACATTTCGATGTTGTCAGGTTGAATAGCCAAAGGCGTATTGATAACCCGACACATGTTCAGCATGATGATTGGAGTCCTTGCTCCAGGCCATGAACTGATTGCTTCCATACCGCGCATCAGGCCAGGGCCTGAAGTTGCTGTCAGGCTTCGAACACCTGCACGAGAAGCACCGGAAATAGCAGAGAATGTACCGATCTCTTCTTCTGCCCGGTAATACTCTTTAATAAATCCTTCATCGTAAAGATAGCCGGCTTGCTGCATAGATTCACTTTGCGGAGTTATGGGATAGGCAATCGCAATATCTATATTTGCTCGTCTCATAGATTCTCTAGCGGCTTCACTACCCGTGATGAACTGCATTTCGCGGGGAAGCTCATGAAACATTTTCATCGGATCAACTACTGTTTGCTTTTCGCCCCCAGGTACCCAATCTGCGGGTTTGCCTTCATCCTCTGCTGTTCTGCAAACTGAACTACCAACCACATTTGCCATGATTTAACTCCTTAATTTACAAAATATCAGTGCTCAGAATTAAAAATAATTCTGGTGAAAAACTATAACGAAAATCAATTAATTAATCTGAGAAGCGTATGAAAATGCAACCTTCATAAAAGTACCAGCGGACTTCTCTGAAAAGACGTATTTTAGAAATAATACGGCGGACTGTCAAGATCTAACCCCATAAAAAATGTGCTTTTATGGGGTTTTTGGTTCTCGCCTTCTGGTTATGGCTCCTGGGGTAACATTTTCTCCAGTGAGCCTAACTCCTCAAAGTATTGAAAAGCCTTTCCAAGAAACTCATTTAAGGATTTATCGGTATAAAATTTAAGGGTTTTATTTGCCAGTTCCGTAGTATGACAGATCTCAAACCTCGCTGTCGCTTCATCGCTGAATTTAACGATTTCTACTTCCCAGTGGATCATAGAGATTTCTTCCTGGGGACGGCTCACAGCGGTTAAACCATAGTTTTTGAGGCGATAAATGAATTGGGTTCCACCATTGCCTGAAGGGTCTGACCGAGTCAATATAAGGTTGTCTTGAATAAGCATTTTTATCTCAAATAGAATTTGTTTTCCTTGCTCTTCTTTGGAAGCTTTGAAGAGTATATTGTATATGCTAATATACCTGAAAAAAGAGGTTTATTCCATAAACTGCCTTATAAAAGTAACCTGACGATCAAACAGGCTATCTATTCCAGCCGAGTTTAATCGAATTTCTGATATAAAATATGATGCAACCTATTCAAATAAATGACCCTGAAAAAATAGAACAATTTCTCAGTAAGATTGCTCTGACTGGCAAAGGTTTCACTACAGAGTGCCTCCTAATGGATGCTTACGATGCTGGTTTGGACTATCCAGACTATTTGAAAGCAGAGGGCGAAGACCCTGATGCCAGCTATGAGGGAAAATCTCCTGCCTGGGCGAAATATCATATGCGACAGGGCAAACGTGTTTATATGGTATATGGAGAGAGGGGGAAAGACCGAAGAACGCATTTCTCTGAAACGCCTTGACCTGCAAAGCATCTTATTTTTAAAGAAGCTGCTAAATTAACCTTCTATCGAGTCATTTATTGTGCAATTTGATAAAGAAACCCAAACACGTATTTTAAGAGTTGCCTCAGACAGACAGCAAGGTCGTGACCTTGAAGAACTGGATGAGCGCATTTCCCATGTTATGGACCTTCACCCGGAGTTTGAAGAAATCTGGACAATGGGGGAAATGGCTGCTTATCCTCAGGAAATAAATGGGCAGATCGTCAGTCCGTTTGTGCATACGGTTTTGCATACTATTGTGGATAGCCAGCTTCGTACCGGCCAACCGGAATGTGTCGAAATAACTTTTAAGCGATTGCGTGAGCAAGATATGGAAGAGCATGAAGTGCTTCACGCTATCATCGCTATTTATGCAGATTTGCACTTTTCGAGTTTCAGACAGGGTAAGCCTTTCGACCAACTGGATTATGAAAGTCGACTGGATTATCTTTCTTACGAAGATTCACCCTCTAGCGAGGGCGACAAATAGTTCACTCTAAGAGTGGGTAAGACTTCTGCTGGGCTTAGCCCGGCTAGAGAACTTTTTGAATTGTTTTTCCGAGGTCGGCAGGGCTTTTCACGACTTTAATTCCGCATCGCTTCATCACCTTCATTTTTTCTTCAGCAGTACCTTGTCCACCTGAGATAATGGCACCCGCATGTCCCATACGACGGCCCGGAGGGGCAGTTTGTCCGGCAATAAATCCGACGACGGGTTTGGTGACATGCTTTTTAATATAATATGCTGCTTCATCTTCTGCTGTCCCACCAATTTCACCAATCATACAAATGGCTTTTGTTCCTCTATCTTTCTGGAAGAGTTCCAGTACGTCAATGAAACGTGTGCCAATGATCGGGTCACCACCAATTCCTACACAAGTGGACTGACCAATGCCTAGTGCCGTCAACTGACCAACGGCTTCATAAGTAAGTGTTCCACTGCGAGAAATGATTCCTACATTTCCTTTTTTATGGATATGCGCTGGCATGATTCCTATTTTTGCTTTGCCAGGAGAAATTACTCCGGGGCAGTTAGGGCCGACCAGTCTGCTCTTGGTTCCCTGTAGGTATTTATGAACATTCACCATGTCGCTGACAGGAATACCCTCGGTGATGCAGATGATAAGTTCGATGCCAGCATCAGCGGCTTCTAAAATTGCATCGGCTGCAAAAGGCGGTGGCACAAAAACCATGGTAGCGTTTGCTTTGGTTTTTTTTGCGGCATCTGCTACTGTGTTGAACACGGGAACATTTCCCATTACCGTTTGTCCGCCTTTGCCGGGGGTCACCCCACCCACAACTTTGGTTCCATATTTCATGGATTGCTCGGTGTGAAACATTCCTTCACGGCCGGTGATGCCTTGAGTGATCAGTCTGGTTTTTTCGTCTACGAGTATGCTCATTTGATTGCTTTAACCACCTTTTGGGCGCCATCTTTCATTCCATCTCCAATGAGAAAATTGAGACCGGAATCTTTGAGGATCTGATGCCCTTCTTCCATATTCGTGCCTTCCATGCGAACCACAACCGGAATTTTGATATGGAGTTTTTTAGTTGCAGCAACCACTCCTCTTGCCAATACATCGCATCGAAGAATGCCGCCAAATATATTAATGAAAATTCCTTTTACAGATTTATCTGAGAGGAGGATTCTAAATCCATTTTCTATCATTTCCTCATCAGCTCCGCCCCCTACATCGAGGAAGTTTGCCGGTTCCCCGCCAGATAATTTAATGATGTCCATGGTGCCCATTGCCAGTCCTGCGCCATTAACCATACAACCTATGTTCCCATCGAGCTTGATGTAGTTGAGGTTGAACTTGCTGGCTTCCACTTCCGTCGGATCTTCTTCATCCGTGTCGCGGAGGGCTAGTGTATCTTTATGTCGGTACATCGCATTATCATCGATATCTACTTTTGCATCGAGAGCCAAGACACGGTCGTCAGAGGTTATGACGAGAGGGTTGATCTCCAGCATCGAGCAATCTTCCTTGACGAAAGAATCATAGAGATTGATGATGAAAGGAATAATAGCTTTTAAAGCTGCGCCTTCCAAGTTCAAGGCAAAAGCTATTTTCCGCGCTAAATAAGGTTGAACGCCAATTACGGGGTCCACCACTTCTTTAATGATTTTTTCAGGAGTGTCGGCTGCGACTTCTTCGATCTCCATGCCTCCCGCTTCAGATGCCATGATAAGAACACGGCTGGTTTCCCGGTCTACCAGGATTCCCATATAGAGTTCTTTAACGATCTCCATGCCTTCTTCTATCAAAACCTTTTTAACCAGACGGCCTTCCGGTCCAGTTTGCGGCGTGACCAAAGTCATTCCGATTATGTTCCCCGCATGTTTTTCCGCTTCAGCAGGGCTTTTGGCTAGCTTGACGCCACCTCCTTTTCCCCGGCCTCCTGCATGGATCTGAGCTTTGACAACAACAACAGGGGTACCCAGTTTTTTAGCGGCCGCAGGAGCTTCTGATTTTTTTGAAATCAAAACTCCGTTGGGCACAGGAACATTATATTTCCTGAGAATTTCTTTGGCTTGATATTCGTGAATCTTCATGAATTTTTCTTAAATTATAAGGGAAAAAAAGAATTAATTTTTAACATATGAAAAGGGAAGATGTCAAAAGATTCTTCCAAAGGCTGAGAGAAAATAGGGGGTAATTGCTATCAAGTGAGGCTAAATGAGATTTAACACTTCGAAGTAATATTTTTGGGTTGTGCGGCTTCATCTTGCCCGGTATTGGTGGATGCGTCGTACAACTGCGTCCATGCTTCTAATAAGGGCGTTAAAATATTGAGTACCGCTTGAAGAGGTTTTTTGTCTGACTTGATATTAGCAAGAGTCAATTGACTCAGTGCAAACTGGTAAAGGGATTCCAAGCGCGGTGCTACATCG
>CALJGH010000123.1 GCA_938073925.1 uncultured Nitrospinaceae bacterium | reverse complement strand
AGTGACCAGTGAAAAACTGCTGGAGCGGGAGTTAGCTACGGCGACATCTTTAAGTTTGTCAGGATTAAAATTGCCTGAGGTCAATGCAAAGGGGCCGCCACCGCCTGAAAAAGAAATAGGTTCAGAAAAACTGCCGTCTCCCTTTGAGTAGAGCATGAATAAGTTATCGCCTTTTCCAGTAGCAAAAACTAGGTCAGGTTTCCCATCCACATTCATATCTTCGAGGATAACTGCCAGCGGCACGAGCTGTTTCGCATAAGCTTTTGGTTTTTGAAACGTGCCATTGCCATTGCCCAGAAAGACTCGAATAGAACTGGCACTGGAACTGCTGGCTGCCAGAGCTATATCCAGGTTTCCATCGGCATTAAAATCTTCGGTGACTCCTGAGAAAGAACGAGAGCCGGTCAAATAAGTCTGGCCTTTGTGGAAATATCCATCACCACCGCCGAAAAAAAACTCCATTTCATCGAAGGTCAAAGTCACAGCGGCATCAAGCCTTCCATTGTTATTAAAGTCTGCGAGGATCACGTTTAAAGGAACTTTTCCTGTCTTGGTAGGAATGGGTTTTCTGAAACTGCCATCTCCATTGCCTGGCAATACGATGAACATTTCAGCACCTCGCGCATTGACAACAAGATCAGGAATGCCGTCTCGGTTAACATCACCGGAGGTGACCATCGTAGGCTCTGCGGCGACTGTTATATTGCGAGCGGTATGAAATGTACCATCGCCTTTACCATAAAGTAGGCTGAGGCTACTGTCTTTGGTGTTGACGGTTACCAGATCGGGCTCGCCATCTAAATTCAGGTCGGCAGTCAGCAAATAAGATGGCCCTTTCCCGACTGGCATAACATCGAATTTGTAGAACATATCCGGCGGTGGCGACGGTAGGTCGCATCCGGATAATACAAAAAGTGTAGAAAACAAATAGATCGCTGGTAAAGAGATAAAATGGTGTCGATTCATGGGTTGTTGACACTCTTTTTTATAAGTTCTTGATTTTGCCGCTGGTCTATGAAAAGATTACCTCTTTTTGGCGAAATATGATAATTTAGTGTCCCAAATAAAAAACCCCTTGCTCCAACTTTTGAGTTGGGGCTAATGGGATGATTGAATTTGTATTTTTCAGCATCCCCTTTTTAAACCCATGAGGAGGTACCTACTGTTGCGTTCTTATCAAAGTGTCCTGATTTTAAAACCCGATATTGAAGAATCCCGTGTTGACGAAGCTCTCGCAAAAATAGGAGAGTTTATTAAAAGCAATGGCGGTGCCATTCTGAAAACTGAAAAGTGGGGCAAGAAACGTCTTGCTTACCGAGTTAAGAAAAACCGTTTCGGTGTTTATCTTAACCTTTATCACACCCTTGAGCCTTCTGGTGTTATTGATCTGGAGAAGAAGTATAAACTTTTCGATCTTATCATCAAATTTATGGTTCTTCATTTGGCCGATGATGAGTTGGAGAGAGCGTTGGGGCGAGATGATGAAACTGATGAAGCAGAAAACGAAAAAACTACAGCGAAGAATGATAACGATGAGGGTTAATTCTCTTAATGTAAACAAAAATCGGGTAATTTAAATGGCCTCATTCAATAAAGTGCTTTTAATGGGAAACCTGACCAGAGACCCCGAGCTTCGTTATACCTCGGGCGGCGCGGCGGTTGCCAGTTTTGGGCTTGCAGTGAATAGAAAGTTCAAGCAGGGCGAGGAGTGGAAAGAAGAAGTCTGTTTTGTTGATATTACGGTTTGGGCAAAGCAGGGTGAAAACTGTGCCCAATATTTGAATAAGGGTAGCCTTGCATTTATTGAAGGGCGATTGAACTACCAGACTTGGGAAGCCGATGGCGGACAGAAGCGAAGTAAGCTTGAAGTGGTAGCCAATAATGTACAATTCTTAACCAAACAAGGTGCGAAGGTGGACATGGGTCCAGGTTCAACACCTGCGCCGGATGCTGACGATATTCCGTTTTAATTAAACTAAAGATAAAAGAAGGTAACTATGGCTGAGACAAAAAAACGTTCATTTTTTTCATCAAAAATCTGTCGCTTTTGTAACGATGATGAAAGCAAGGTTTATATTGATTTTCAAGACATAAAGGCATTGAAGCCCTTGATTTCTGAAAGGGGAAAAATTGTTCCCTCGCGTATTTCAGGAAACTGTGCGAAGTGTCAGCGGTTATTGACCCGAGCAATTAAAAAAGCGCGCAATATTGCTTTATTGCCGTTCTCGGTTCAGCACTGATTTTGACCCAGGAACAACGGTCGCCAAATTTATTGCTGCCTGTAGTTCTGGTTTTTGCTCTTTTATTTGCCCTGGCGGTTTTTCCACCTTTAGGGGCACTGGTTGGGGTGCTGTCGCCGTTTCCGCTGGTTTTTATTTATTTGCAGCGAGGCAAGCAGGCTGCGGCAGTTTTGATGGTCCTGATTTTTGGTGTTCTTTGGTTTCTCATAGGCGAGAAACAGGCGTTGCTGTTCATGGCAGAATATGCGGTGATGGCGTTGGTCTTGGGCGAAATGATTCGGGCGCGGTTTCCTGGAGACTGGTGTATAGGTGCATCGTCTTTGGTTTCAGCAGGGGTTTCAGTTTTGCTACTAGTAGCTCTGTTGGGAGATCAGGACACCACCGTCAAAGGTTTTTTTGAAAAGCAGATACGCGTGCATTTCGCTCAATCAATGGAAGCCTTTGAGGCGGCTGGCGATAGTGAAACAGACATTGCGGACATGAAGGCGTTTGTTGAGAAAGCAGTTGGTGGGTTTGCTTCTGCTTATCCCGCATTTGTACTCATAGGCTCTCTCGTAAGTGCCATGGCAAATTACGGTTTGTTGCGGGTTGTTTGGGGGCGCATTTATGGGCCGGGACTGTTCTCGGAACGCACGTTCGCCGAATGGATTTGCCCGGAAAATTTAGTTTGGGGTTTTATAGTATCCAGTGCCGGATTATTCCTGGGGCAGGGAATGGTGGCGGATGCGGGTCTGAATTTGTTTGTAATAATGTTAGTCATTTATTTCGCTCAAGGTATGAGCATTGTGACTCATTTTTTAAAGGCCAGAAAAGTCCCTGTGTTTCTTTGGATTGCTCTTTTTATTTTAATATTTGCACAACCCCTTTTTATCGGATTGGTAGCCGGAATTGGCGTGTTCGATATCTGGGTGGATTTTAGGAAAATTAGAAATCCACTGCCAGAGGTAGAAGGTTAGGGGTTTTAGGAAAGGAAAAATTTTTATGAAGCTGTTGTTGAAAGAAGATGTAGACGGTCTTGGATTTTGCGGTGAGGAAGTAGAAGTGAAAGACGGATATGGAAGAAACTTTCTTATCCCGAAAGGCAAAGCTCTGCTTGCAACACCGAATAATCTTAAGGCTTTTAATCATCAAAAAAGAATTGTTCAGGCTAAAGTCAAAAAGATTACTGGCATTGCTCAGGAAGTCGCGGATAAAATAAGTGCGGCGACTATTCAGATTAAGAAAAAAATGGGCGATGGTGGAAAAATGTTTGGTGCGGTTACCGCTCAAGAAATTTCTGATTTGCTTAAAGCAAAAGGAATCGATATTGATCGGCGAAAAATCCAAATTCAGGAACCTATTAAAAAGGCTGGGGAATATTCCATTCCCGTCAAACTTCACCCTGAGGTGACTGCCGCAATCAAACTCACTGTCGAAGGCGAGAAGGTTGTTGAAAAAGCTGAAGTGGAAGGGAAAACTGAGGCTGTAGCAGAGGGAAAAACGGAAGCGACTGAAGTACCGCAGGAAAAAGAAGCAGAATAATTTACAGCCCATTTGATTGAGTCTTAAGAATCATGGCAGACGCCCTGACTGAAATTTCTCTGAATAAACTTCCTCCTTATAATAAGGAGGCGGAGCAGAGCGTGTTAGGGTCTTGCTTGCATTCTGCGGATGCTATCGCCAAGGCACTAGAAGTTCTCACCGAAGAAGATTTTTATAAAGCTGCAAACAAAAAAATCTTTGTTGTCATGCGGGAACAGTTTGAGGCCAATGAGCCTATTGATGTTCTCGCCCTCGCTGATCGATTAAGAAAAAAAGATGAGTTAGACAATGTGGGAGGTCTTGAATACCTGAGCCTTCTTGAGGACTATGTTCCTACTGCCACAGCAGTCAGCCACCACGCAAAAATTCTCAGAGAAAAAAAGATTCTTCGGGATCTTATTCAAACCGCTACTGATATCGTTTCCAATAGTTATAGCGATAGGGATGATGTAGACACGCTGTTGGATAAGGCGGAGCAGTCGATATTCGAAATTTCGGAGAAGAGGACCAAAGCTAGTTTCTATAAACTCCCTGATATAATCCGAGAAAACGTTTCGAACCTGGAAAAACTTTCCATGAAGCCAGGGATGGTGACGGGTGTTTCTAGTGGATTCACCGACTTGGATAATATGACAGCGGGTTTCCAACCATCAGATCTGATTATTCTCGCCGCCCGGCCGAGTATGGGTAAAACAAGTTTTGCGTTGGATATCGCTCGCTATGTTTCTCTACACGAGAAAATTCCTAC
>CALJGH010000122.1 GCA_938073925.1 uncultured Nitrospinaceae bacterium | reverse complement strand
GGGTCAAAAGGTATTGCAGGTGAAATACGTCACGATCTGGTGAATAAATTTCGCAATGTTTTACGAGATGGCACTTATTCGATCAAGGCAGATGAAATTGCGGATAAAATTGTTCAAAAAATTCGCGATAACAAAAATCACCTGGCCCTGTAACTTTCAACAACCTTGTAAGGACAAAGTCTGATACTTTTATCAGGCTATCCTTAAAAGAGATAACTTTGGGAAATTGCCCTGTTCCTTCAATTTTTCTTCCCATCGTTTTCCTAGCTTATTGACACGTAAGTCCAGGCTTTCCAGATTCAGTAGATTCTCTGTATTAGCCAGTAGCAGCATCCCCTTTCGGGTAATTTGATTGTTTCTCAGATCCAGCTCGCGAACATTTCTTATTTTTTCAGAAGCAAGTAAGACTTCCAAACCTTCATCCCTCAATTTATTTTTTCTTAAATCTAACTGTTCGACAATCTCGAGCCCTGGATATTTACTAAGGTAAGCGGCTTCCCATGGAGTGATCTCTTTATTTGAAAGACTCAATGATTTCGGATTCAAAGAAAGTCTGGCCGAGATAAATTTCTCAAAGAGAGTAATGCTTCTAACTTTAGGTCCAAATAATTTTTTATCAATGGCCGCATTGACTTCATCCAGCCCCCCTTTTGTTTTATAAAAAATTTCCAGGATCATCTCTTTGTTCAATTCATCCTGCTCAATTTCGCCAAGACTCCTTTCTTCTGAATCCATTAGTCCACCCTAAAATAAGTTAAGATACGTTTATAAAATTTGTAAGACCATATTAACTGATTACTTGAAAATAATCCTTCATACTTCATCTGTCTTAGGAAAAAAGAATGGCATAAATAAAAAGAGTCGGTGATGTAATGATGTCTAACTTCACCAAAGTTGAAGGCATGATAAAAGTTTCCTATGCTCTTCAAATGATGCGGAGTAAAAAATTAATGCGGTGCTGGTTGAGCCTCGCGATGATAGCGATATTTATGGAATTATGACTTTAAAGGATATTGCTTAAGGTAATTGCTCATCGCATACAACTACATGAAGCACATGTATATGAAATTATGTCTAAACCTGTATTATCTGTCACTTCCGATATGCCCATTCCTTTTGCGGCTCGGTTTCTCACAAACTGCTCTGTTTCATACGCTATGGTCATCGAAAATAACGAGATCACAGGAATGGTCTCCTTAAATCGTATGGTTGACTTTTGGGAGGATTGATCCTTTATCCTTTTTTTAGCGAAGTGCCAGCTCGACTGTCCCAGATAACGGATTCTGGACTGGAAAGATGAGTCGCCTCGGCTCGCCAATGTTCAAAGCCTGCAGTCATATTTAATATTTTAACGCATTCGTTCATCCCCCCTGCCCCACCTATATGCGAATAAATTTTTCGCAAATCACCTATATACTTACCCTGTTCTGACTTATACCTGTCTTGCGCCTCTGCAATATTTGCAAGAGTTGCTTCTGCCAATACATTATAAGCAAATATTTCCTTCTTAAGGCTGGTATAATCAACCATAAACTGAACGTACCCCCACGCAGCGAGAGGCAATACGGCAATGACCATCAAGATTCGTTTGATTGTTTTCTGTTCAACTAAAATTCCACCTATTGCCAGGGATAAGGCGATCCAGATAGAATATTGTGAAACTTGTTCGTAAATAATTAAATCAGGAATTTTTTCGCCACAATCAGCTTGCGCAACAATCCATTCTTTTAATATTATATTCTTTACAACCAAATCAATTGCCATTTCAGCTTGTTCCTGTTAATAGAATGATCAAAGATAAGTTTTTATCAGATAAAACGATTGATTTCCAGTTGCAAATTGGAAAAGAAATTCGGAGAACTAATAAATGAGCAGATTCACAGATAACGACGACGGATCCATTTTAGATAACGAAACAGGCCTGGTTTGGGCAAAGGAAGACTCCTGGCCGGTCGCACAGGACTGGCTTAATTTTCAAGAATCTCTAGAGTTTGTAGATGAAATGAACAAAAAGGACTATCTTGGCTTCCATGATTGGCGGATTCCGGAAAGGGAAGAGATAGAAAAAATTTTTATGGCAGACAGCACCATCTTAGCGCGATCCAACAATGAAATTCACCTCGACCCCCTATTTGCTCCCGGTGGTGGAAATGCAAGTTGGTGTTTGCCTTTTGATCAACAAGCGGCTTTTTATTTTTCCTACACCTCAGGGAACGCACAACAATTCGATCAGGACTATTCCCAAGGCTATGTGAGGCTTGTTAGGCTTTACCCTGACGAATAAACTCTTATAGTTCTTGATACAACTTTAAACAGATAAAATGTTTTAAAAATCAGTTTTGCGGTGCAATTGTAGATAGTATTTTTCCAAGTCTTTTACGGAAAACATTCCCACAATTTTTCCATTTTCTTTGACAGGAATATGGCGAACCTTTTTTGATTCAATTATTGCACTGGCTTCAGAAATTGTTTGGTTTATATCAAGGGTATGTTTGAGTTCTGTCATTATTTCAGAAACTTTTATGGTTTTCGGGTCACATTCACCCTTTAGAACTAAAGTCATCCAATCTGTTTTTGTGAAAATGCCAGTATGTTTGCCTCCGGTTTCCACCAGTAGTGCACCGATTTTGTTTTTGTACATTTTATCAATAGCCTCATGAGCAAATGTGTCGGTCCTTGTAGAATAGATTGTTGTGCTCATAAATTCGCTAATTTTACTCATCTTTAGACTCCATAGTTTTTTTTCTGCATGGAATTATTTTGGGCATTTCTGAGGGTGCCAAAACCATTTGTTTAATTTCTACTTGATCCGATTCATATGCAATGGTGGCGAGTTGGTAATGTTCCTGCTCATTAGGAGACAATTTTCCTTGATACTGATCTAACGCCGCCCCTAGAGCGCTCCATTCTAAAAAAAGCAAAAACTGGCTCTCGGTATCATGCAATTTTAAGTCATCATTTATATCCTGAAACTCTATTTCAGATAAAGTTTCTACTGACTTACCAAGGCAGTAATCGAGAAACCCAGTCCCACCTCCTACTTCCTTTTGACACGTCATTTTAGAGAACTCGAAGTTCAGAAGATGATCGTTGCCATCCAGTAAAATGCTTATCTTAGATGTCGTGTCTTTACAGGGCATAATTATTTGATGTTCATACTGATGTCAACGGCAGGTGCGGAATGGGTCAAAGCACCTATTGAAACAAAGTCAGCACCGGTTGTAGAAATTTCTTCCAGTCTATCAAAAGTGATTCCACCGCTAATCTCCGTTTTGGCTTTACCATCAATCAAGGTAATACATTGATGCATCGTATCAATAACCATATTATCTAGCATAATTATATCGACATGGCTTTCAAGCGCTTCTTTCACTTCCTCAACGGATTGAACTTCAACTTCAATTTTTTTATTATCGGACACGTTTTTTCTTATCGCACTCACTGCGTTTGAAATACCACCCGCGGCTTCAATATGGTTGTCCTTAATCAACACCTGATCATACAAACCAAATCTGTGATTGATTGCACCACCACATGCCACTGCATATTTTTCAAATACCCTCAATCCGGGTGTTGTTTTACGAGTATCCAATACTTTTACCGGAGCTACTTTTTTAACATATCTATCAGTCAATGTCGCGATTCCGCTCAACCACTGCAATATGTTCAGGGCACTTCTCTCACCCTCAAGTAATGGGACAACACCACATTGAACCTTAATAATTATTTCACCTGCGAGGACCTCGTCTCCATCACTGAATTTGCCAGAGGAGAATGTAACCTTTGCATCAAGTTTTTTAAAAACAGCTTGAAAGACATCAAGGCCACATAAGATCATTGTTTCGCGAGCGATTACTTCTGCTGTGGCGGGCTTATTATCTAAAAAAATACTACGGCTTGTAATATCTCCATCATGTATGTCTTCTGCCAGAGCATTCATCACCAACAAATCAATAGTTTTTTTATCCAATGAACTCTTCATATACCATGCGTTTTAAATGAGTCGTTACCACTGAGGTTAACACTGTAAAAATGCCCACTCCTTGGTATATTATTACAAAAATTGGCAATTTGGTGTCGATATAGCTTAACAACCTTTTGTAGCAATATCGGATAATGCTTGTAAAAATTGAACCTCCTCAGCCGCGTCAATTAGTTCTTCATCAGGAATTGGAGGTTTAAACTTTATGGTTAACTTTTTTACTCCGGTGGCGTTAATTGTTCCAAGTTCTTCGATTTTAAAAGCTTCTATTGTAACATTATCAGCTGAAGTGATTGTTTTACCTTCATCTAAGGTAAAGGTGCCGTTTTCATTATTATTTGCATCCGCAGTAGCAGTAAAACTTCCTACTCTCGTCTCAACATCAGCTTTTAAGACAATATTAGAGTCTGCGGTCAGGGTTAGCCCTTTGGCAGCTATATTTCCAGTTAGCGAAATATCGCTTTTTGAAGTAAGTGTCAGATTCCCACCCACCGAGGATTCAGCAATTTCCAATGCAGTTGTTACATTTTTGATCGATGCATTTGCATTAGAACCAGTAGTACTTATGGTGATCGCTCCTGTGAATGCGTTACTGTTATTTAAATTAATATTAGCATTATTAGCACTAGTTGTAAGAGTGGATGTTCCGGTTACAGTTAGGGTACCCATATCATTTATATTTCCTGTTGTTGCTGTGGCATTTAAAGTTCCTCCCAGAGTGGAAGTTGAGAAAGTCAATCCATCAGCATTTACAATTGTTACGGCACCTGTACCATCGGGGGCGAGAGTGAACCTTCCATCAACTGCCAGGGTACCCATATCGATCACACCGTTGTTAGCATCCGTCGTTGCAGCAAGGTTACCGCCCACCGTCACGGTGCCACTGTCTGTGATACCCGCCGCAGCTCCACTCGTTGCGGTCAAATTCCCTCCAACATTCGAAGCTGCAAGATCTAAATTTAAAGTTCCACTATCAAACGTTGCATTACCCAAACCATTAGTAGTTAATGCAACTGTACCTGTGACC
>CALJGH010000121.1 GCA_938073925.1 uncultured Nitrospinaceae bacterium | reverse complement strand
TAGTATAGGTTTTAATTTATAATATTTTATTTTTTAAAACTAGATATTTGAAATAATAGAACAATAAGGATAGATCAATCACGGCCTAATAAAAGATATTATAATGTAGCTAATGTAGCTAATGTAGCTAATGTAGCTGATGAAGCATTTTACCCAGCCAAAAAATAAGTTAAGTCTCATTGTTAACATTAACTTTTAAGAAAAAATGATTAAACTTGTCTCGTTAAATATTACTTTGCCAGAAAAGATTAATTTTAATGGCGTTGTAAAAAAAAATCTAACCGGTATTTACAAAAAGCCGATAAACGAAAAAGTATTTCTGGATGAATTAGGTTTTCACGGGGATGGCGTCGGAAACCCTCGCATTCATGGAGGAAAAGATATGGCTGTTTGTGCCTATTTCGTCGATCACTTCCCCCATTGGAAAAAAGAATTAGATAGAGAAATAAAGCCTGGAGCCTTTGGTGAAAACCTCAGTCTGGCTGGAATCAATGAAACTCAAATGAATATTGGTGATATTTATCGTTTAGGAGAAGCTGAAATTGAAGTGTCGCAACCCCGCCAACCTTGCCACAAGCTGAATAAAGTTTTCGATCTTCAAGCAATGGCTTGCAAAGTTCAAACAACTGGATACACGGGTTGCTATTTGAGGGTAAAAAAAAAAGGGTGGATAAAGCCTGATTCTGCATTTGAAAAAATAAAGGAAGGCTTGGGAAAAATATCAATCGAAATGGTCAATGTGTTGATGTTTAAAGAAAAGAAAAATCTGGATTTATTAAGAAAAGTTGCCAGTCTTCAAGCGCTATCCTTCAAATTGCGTGAAAAACTTCAAAAACGTCTTTGAATTCCTTCTACTCCGCTTCTCTCTGAAACTATGAAAGCCTTGCACTGGTTTACTATTTTAAAAAAAAAATTCACCTCTGATGGCCTTGAGGATGAAATCCTTTATGCGCTTTTAAATTACCTAGTCGATTTGGAACTTCTTGTTCATTTGGAAAATGATTCCTTTCGATGGAGTGGATCGGCTAACGATTTAAAAGGGGAAGAGCAAATAGCGCTGATACAAGCCGATTTGTTAAGAGTGTCTCAAACGAAATCGGGTTTTGCTCTGCCATTTTTTATCCGACTTGAAACTATTGAATTGCCCACGTTGGAATCATTGATTGAAACCGAGGATAAGGAAGCGAAAAATAATATCACTACCAAGCCAGAGCGTTCTTCTGATTTAAGTAATTTGCAAATTGTTAAAAAGGTAGGCCGGCAATTAGAGCCCTTCCTTAAAGCAGAAAGCACAATCGTATCGAGACTCATTGGAGAACACACGACTAAAGCCGATGCGCGGCTGTTATTTAACTATATGTTTGGCAAAATGGGTTCTAAAGCGCAACCGCGAAAATGGGAACAATTGAGTCGAAAAAGACATCGCTGATTTAGATTTTATGCTGGTCGATAATTTTGCAGGTTGTCAGGATGGGGTGAGGGTGAACTTAAATATCTATAATATTATCATCTTCCTTTTGTTTTTGGCTTGGAGTATAGGTACGCGTCTGGAATTCCTGAGCGTTTCTTGAAATAGGTGCGCGCTTTCTTTGAAAAAGGTTTACCGTAAAAAATACCACCCCTACCAGCAGGGCTATAATAAAAAAACTGAATGCAAAAAAAGACAGTAAAAATAATCCAAACAAAATCCATAATACCAAAGAGATTTTTGTGGTCCATGGAATTTTTTGGTTGTGTCCAGAGTGTTGAAAGGAAAACATATTTTTATTTCTTTGAGGAATGAACATTTGCTATTATCAGATATGTCTGATTTAGCCATCATACCTTGCCCGGAGTGTGGAGTCAAAAACCGGATTCGCACTTATGACCCTGAAAAAATTCCGGTGTGTGCGAAATGCAAAGCAAAACTCGTTGGTGAAAAGGAACACGCAGCATTTTCCAAATTTAATGAGAACCTTAATCAGTTTAAAGATTTTCCTGATTTTGGGTCTCGGTCGAGTAAAAAATAATTTTAACCCTAAAATAGTTACCCTTATAAAAACATGGATACCGTAGATATAATCGATAAAAACTTAAGAGAACAGCTCGAAGCTCAGCATGTGGAAATCATTGATGAAAGCCACCTCCATCGAGGACATAAAGCTGCTGGAGGAGGCGGGCATTATTCCGTTAAGATAGTCTCTCCAAAGTTTGAAAACCTGAATGTGATGGAGCGTATTCGATTGGTTCATAAGGCACTGGATGAGGAAATGACAGGCACGCCAAAGCTCATTCATGCTCTTCAGGTGAAAACCTTTTCCGATGATGAGTGGCCATCTTGAGCCAAGCAATTATAGCCTAGCTACTCTCGATATACTTCCAATTCTTCGCAGTTTTTTAAGTTTTCAGATTCGGTAAGGGCCTTGTAGCCTTCTCGAGTATATTGATTTTTATATAAATCGAGTTTTATATATTTTTTACTTTGTATCGAATCTGCAAAAGCTTTGGCACCTTTGTCGCCAATGACATTACCAAACATAGAGAGGTCTTTTAATTTGGGCAGGTTTTCTGTGTTGGCAATTGCGATGGCGCCATCGTCCCCAATTTCATTTTGATTGGCGTTTAAAAGCTCCAGGTTGCCCAAATAAGGCGATTCTGTCAGTGCCTCCAACCCCTCATCAAATATCTGATTTCCTGGTAGAACCAATTGTTTTACTGTTTTAAGTGATTCTTTTTTGGCTAACTCCATACAACCACGAATACCGATATATTTGTCCCGAAGGATTAGGATGGTTCCATTTTCATGAAAGCTGTCCTTAAGAATATCATCAAGTTTACTCATTTTTTCTCCTGAAAATCTTTATTGAGATGTAATGATACTAGCAGACCTTGGCTAGTTGTAGATAGGACAAAAAAAATGCTGACCCTGCATTCTAGCAGGGTCAGCATTTTTAATTATATTTTATAGAAGTGGTTCAAGAAACAATGAATCTGTTTTCCATTTTTCGACCTCTTCTTTTGTCGGAACTGGTGGAACAGGCCGTTTGGCTGTGCGGTTGTCCAGTGGGTCATGGAAAGTCCTTGCATAAGCTTCTGCTTTCCATAGGTATTGGTGCTCAAATATCGTACCCCATGGCGCCATAGGTGTATTATCAACGCCACGAGTTACTCTTCTGTACCAGAGGCCATCAGGCCAATCTTTAAGGAGTTTGTCTATCCGGTCTGGCATCTTTTCTGTATCAGGATTATTTTCATTTCTGAAGTCTAAGGCTCCTGTCATCATGGGAATCCCATCCTTACCATGACAAACTGCGCAATTAAGACCTTCTGTTGCAGGGTGTGTGCCCTCAAACACTGTTTTCCCTTCAGCTATGATATCCGGATCATCCCACCAAGTCCATTGATTACCAAACTTGCCTTCAACAGGCATATGTGTAGGATCTCGAAGTGTCTTTAAATAAGAGGTCAAAGCGGAAAGCTCATCTTCACTTAGATCTTCATCATAATAAGTAGGCATTGCTTTAATCGATTTTGGATCATCAAAACCAGGAGACTGCTTTTTTCTAGGGTCTAATATCTGTTCTTTGATGTAGTCTGTCGAATATAATCCTATTTGTTTTGTGCCTAAATTTGGTCCGCGATCTGAATTCCCTTCCCAGAATACTTTGTGACAGTTAAAACATTTGTTATTCTGAAATACTTCTCGCCCCGCAGCGATTACCTCAGGCCCTGCTGCATCACCTAATACAAGCGGAGGCTTATTGAGTTTTGCTAATTCAAATTCTGGGTCAAACTGTGGAAGTTGTGCAGTTGCTGTTATAAATATTCCAGATGCCAATGCGTAAGTTGCCAGCAAGCGCATTATCCAAGCAGAAGCAGATTTTTCTACTGTTAATGTTTTCCAGTCCAGCAGAGTGAAAAAACAAAAGCCAACTATGGCAAAAGCAACAAATTCAATTTGCCACCAGATGGGAAAATTAAATTTACCTGCAACAAACCAGATTATTACGCCAAGAATTAATATAAAAGGTACTTTGAACTTTATGTTCTGAAATGCAGACTTTTCTTTTGGTTTTTGTGGTCTTAGCTTGAGCAGGACGAAGTAGGTTACAATTAATGCTATTCCACAACCTAGCCCTACAACTCCAAAAATATTAAACAGTGCATAAAGAGCGCTAAGTATTAATATCAGACCAATAATGACCACATCAATGTTCATTTAAAATCGACTCCCTTATTCAGCCATTTGAGGCGCTGCGAGTGGCTGCGTTTCTTTTTTCTTGGTTTTTGGATATTTAATTCCAATCCATATGATGGCCGTCATTAAAACAAAGAACGTCCATACAATCGTGGTCACATGAAATCCTGATTCTGCTAGTGATGGCGCAAACTTTTCGGGTGTTACATCTTTAAAGACTTTATAAATATGCCAGTTCATCCGTGATAATGATCTAATAGTTCCCATCCAACTCATTAACCAGATATCTGCAAACCCTAGAAAAATAAGCACATAAGGCCCAAGTGGATTGATCTTTCCATAAGCCACTTTACCTGTCTTGGTCGCAATCGTATAAAAAATGTAGTTAATGAAAGTTACCGTCACCAGACAAAAGGCTGCTGTATTTTTTGAAACCATTAGGGCTAGAAAAGCAAGATTGTCAGGTAAAACCATACTGGAGTCCATTCCCGGTTCAGGCATCATGGTTGCGAAGAAACGCCTCGGGGTAAACCATATGGTAGCTGCTATAATAATAAGTACAAAACCAAATTTCATTGCTGGAAAGAAACGTTCAGCATTTTCAATACGCTTCATACTAACCCACATATATATATTACTCGCACTGAACATGGTACCTACCAGCAAGCCTTGAACTAGCATGAACATGGACTCTCGGTCGGACATGATGTACATACCGATGGTCGCATCGTATTGGTAAATTTCGCGTACGAATATATAACCCATTGCAGGCAATGGAAGCATGATCGCTACACCTATCAGGTTACCTATGTAACCGACCCAATCGTAATATTCTCTATCTTCTTTTTTATCTGACCAAAGGTACATATACGCACCAATAACACAAACCATATAGCCACCAAAAGTGCCATTACCAACTAATCGGTGATAATTGAGTGGCATCCAAGCAGAGTTTGCAATTTTTGCCCATTCCCCAATATTCATCAATTCGTTCAGCGGTTTTGGTGGAGTCTGCATAAAGGTTGCAGGTCCGTCGAGAGCTACAAGTAGCGACAATCCAAGGATATTTAATATTACACCGGTGACAATGTGCCTCCCTTTTTTATTGGCCTTGTTAAGAGGGTCCCAAGAGTAAACGTAAATATACATGACTGCCGTTTCCAAAATAAATAGAGTGGGGTAGCCCACCATGAATAGTGTTGGAAACGATGCGAAAAGATAAGTTATGAAATCTTCATAGGCGATCAGCATGACAAACAGGAAAAGTCCACCTGTCAGAGCTGTAAAGCTGTAACATATACCAATGACTTTGGTGATTTCGTGTGACAAACGTTCGAACTTGTAGTCTGACTTGGCGAACATTATGCCGTTCGAAAGCAATCCACCTACTGCGCCATTTACTATAGCCAATATAATGCCAGATGTTTCGTAATGTTCTACAGGCGTAAGTGGCATTGCTATGAGCGTGCCCGCAATAGCTCCTACGAAAGCAGAGCCTCGGAGTCCCATCAATTTGTGGAAATAATTTAAGAAGCTTACAAAGAGTGCACCGAAGGCACAGGCCCACATTCCATAAAGCACCCCATGATGGATACCAATTATTACTTCTCCGGTTATCCCAATAACAACGCCAATGAGAACCCCTAGAAATACATTCGATAGAATAATAGCTTTTCGCACCCCTTGTGTCCGTCGTGCACCCATGACTTCCATGATGACAACGAACATTGGACACCCCAATATAAAGGATGCAAATAAGATATGTAATTGAGCCGCTGCCCAAGTGAATTTACGGTTACTCAACCCGAGAAAAGAATACTCTTCAAACTCATGCTCCGCTGCCGGGCCGATATCT
>CALJGH010000120.1 GCA_938073925.1 uncultured Nitrospinaceae bacterium | reverse complement strand
TGCGTCTACCCAGCTCTAGAATGTTCAACTTTCTTCTGATAACGTATTGGTCTTGAGTAATTGGTTTCTCCTTTAAGTTAAATAAGTTCTTAAGCAAACTTATCTTAAACGAGAAACCATGACTCTTTCCCTTGGAAAGGTATCAACCTGTAAGCGCTTTTCGTTACTAGTCCATTTTAATGTAGGTTATATCTGTCACCCAAACCTGATCGGGGGCAAACGTATCAACGGATTGGATGAGTGATGATGACCGGGAATTGATAAATCGATACATTGTCCAGAAGCAGTTTGAGATAATTCAGAATAAAGACCGCGGGAACTAGCACGAAGAGAATGAAGAGGATTTTTCAGCCGGAAATTAACGCTTCGACAAAGCTTTCGGGGTCAAATGCCTGTAAGTCTTCAGCCTTTTCTCCGATGCCAATGAAATGAATCGGTAGTTTTAATTCGCCAGACAAATTCAGCAGTACCCCGCCTTTTGCCGTACCATCCAACTTCGTCATTACAAACCCATCCAACTCCATTGCTTCGTGAAAAAGTTTTGCCTGTGAGATGCTGTTTTGCCCGATAGTGGCATCGAGAACCAGCAATGTTTCATGAGGCGCACCGGGCAACACTTTACCTATAACCCGTTTTACTTTTTTGAGTTCTTCCATCAGGTTCTGGTTGGTCTGCAATCGCCCAGCTGTATCGATGAGTACCACATCCATATCCCGTGCTAAAGCTGCCTGCACAGCATCATAAGCAACCGCCGAAGGGTCGGCACCGCTTTTCTGGCTGATGCAGTTTATGTCAGCACGTTCGGCCCACACTTGTAATTGATCGATGGCAGCGGCACGAAATGTGTCTCCTGCGGCCAGCAAAACATTTTTACCTTCTCTTTTCCATCTTTGAGCCAGCTTGCCTATGGTCGTGGTTTTTCCTGATCCATTGATACCCACCATCAAAACAACCAAAAGTTTATTTTTGGTGAAGGTTATGGGGTTGATATTTTGTGAAAGGACTTGGATCATTCGCCCTTTCAACTGTTGCAAAACTTCGTCATTGCTGCGAATGCGATTTTGCGCCACATCTTTTTTCAAATCTTCCAGAATGAAGGCTGTGGTTTCCATTCCCACATCGGCAATGAGGAGAGTTTCTTCCAGTTCTTCGAGCAATTCAGGTCCTACTTTTGCCTTACCCTGGACGATATTTTCTAATCCACAAGCAAGGCTGGAACGCGTTTTTTGCAGCCCTGATTTAAGGCGGGCAAAAAATCCGGATTTAGGTTCTTCTTCCGGTTGCTCCGTTTTTTCCATAGTTCCTCCTGATTGTTCCGTCAAATTAAGGTCGGTATCTTTGCAAGTTGGCCCTACCTTGTCAAGACGAAACGGGAAAAGGATTGTTGCATAAAAATCCCCATTAGAGGGCGGAAAATCAACCCCATAAACACCTCAAAAGCCTTTATAGGTAAAGTTTTATTTGATTTCAACCGTTATGAGTTTTAGACTCTTTTTGACAGAGAACCCGTCCTTTCCGGTTCCGGAAAAAAGAGCATTCAAGCTACTGTATTCATCTAATGAGCCCAGCACCAAGCTGGCGCAGAGGAAATATATGAAAGTTGCCGTTTGTAACTCAGTTGGAATCGATGCTGATGGCTATGCCATGATTCATTCGCCAAGCCGTTGGACCAATAGTACCAAAGACCTTAACATATTTACCTACTACCCTTGGCAGCTCGCTTATTGCTCTTCTATCTTGAAAAGGGATACCGACCACGAGGTCAAATTTTTTGATGGCTGTCTGGATAAACTGGATCACGATGCATTCGTCGAGAAGGTTTCCGAATTTGCTCCTGATTATTTGGTTATGGATTGCGCCACGCGTACTATCGACGCAGATAGCCGATTTGGTATAGAAATCAAACGCCGGTTTGGCACCAAGCTTATTTTTTGTGGTCCTCATCCGACAACTTTTCCCGAAGAAGTCAGTGAATATGCCGATTTTGTGATTCTGCGCGAATACGAAATGGTTGTACTCGATATTTTACAGGGAAAAAATCATCAGGACATCATGGGTTTATGGCCGAATACCAACATCCGCCCACCGCTCGATGTCAACAACCTGCCCTTACCCGAGGACGATGATGTGTCGCGCCTCGATTATGGAATGCCGGGGGAACCTTCTAGCGAATATCTAGAAATCCAGGCTTACGCTTCACGCGGATGCCCATTGTCATGCACCTTTTGCGTATGTGGCAATATTTCTTATCAACGCCCCAACTGGCGTCCAAGGAATCCGGAAAATGTGGTTTACGAACTACAAACGCTACGAGAAAAATATCCACAATTGGAAGGGATTTTCTTCGATGAAGAAGTTCATAACGGCAGCAAGAAATATATCCTCGAGTTGACCAAAGCCATTCGCGAAAATGGACTCGATGACTTGAAATACGATGTCATGTGTGGTCAATGGCCGATGGATGAAGAAGTGCTCGACAATATGAAGGGCGCAGGCTATTACATGGTGCGCCTCGGAATCGAAACGGCTGGCGAACACGCTGCCAAGGGCATGGAACTGCAAAGAAAATTTAATGTCCCTAAACTAAAACAATTGATGGAGCACGGAACGAATATTGGTTTGAAGTTTTACGGAACTTTCACTTTCGGCGGCGAAGGGTCGACAGATGACTGCGATAAGAGAACTCTCGACTTGATTCGCGAATTATTGGATCGCGAATTGCTATGGCGATTCCAGCTATCCATAAGCACACCACAACCAGGAACGCCTTTTTTCAATCGTATGAAGGAGCAGGGACATCTTAAAGATCTAGACTGGAAACATTTTGATGGCGGCAACCATGTTGTAGTCAATCGACCTGAATATCCGGCAGAGAAAATCATGGCCAATTTTCGCGAAGCAGAAAAACTTTATGAAGTCGGTTTCAACCAACGCTATAAAGCAACGGCCCAGGATAATTTTAAATCTGTTCAGCTCAATCAGGATGGCGAAATAATTTTGTTTCGCAGTTCACGGATGAAACAGATTCACGATGTGGTCGACTCACTTCACAACCAGTTTAAAAAACCGGTGACGGTTCTTGCACAATCGGCTGTGGAGCGCGAATTGCGGAAAAATCCGAATATAAACGAAGTTTTGTTATATGGCGACACTCATTTCAATCAGAAAACATTTCCGGATAGCATGGTGGGAAAATTGCGAAAGAAATCCTATTCATTAGGCGTAATACCCTTCAACAACATATCTGGCAACGGGTACTCGGAGATTAAAGCCATTGCCAAACAATCCGGGATACAAAAACTAGTCGCTGTTAATATCGAAGGAAAAGTTTTTGATCTAGAAAATCCTGGCGATTTCGGACGCGCCCATATTCCCGGTTGAATGATGGAAAAACAACCAAAAAAAATTCTGGTCATTAGATCAGCCACCCGTATCCTCGACCAGACGCTGGTTTCTTTGCAAGAAGAGTTTCCCGGATGTCATATTACGGTTCTGCTACCGCAATCGGTCAAAGAATCGATGAAACAGGATCAAAAAGTCAATCAAGTATTGACTATTCCCGACCAACGCCGGATAAGCATCTCTAGTTACGGAAAGGAAAATATTCGCAAATTGCAGGAAATGAATTTCGATCTTGCCGTTTCTCTTTACAATATAGATCACGGATTGGGTTATTCCAATATTGATCTTCTCGCTATAGCGGCCAAAGCAAAAAACGTACGTGGTTACAATTCCCGAGGAAATTTTGTTGAAGTTACTCGAGCTACAGCCACGAAAAAAGCCTTCATGGAAAAGACATCCTTTTTCTGGGTAGGCATCAACTACGTTGCAACTTCTATTCTATTTATCATCATCACCCTGGCGTTGATAGGTGAATGGTTATTTCGTCTGCCATTCAGAAAAAAGCACGCTTCTAGCAAATCTGTCCTTGCACCAACCTCCTCTGTTCGTGAGCCAGTAAAGGTTCGGGTTTAATTAAATGGATATCCTTGTCGCCAACTCGGTAGGGGTGGATCGCGATGGATATCATATGGTACATGTTCCATCGCGTTGGTCTTTAGGCGTAAAAAACTTCACCAATTGTGGTTATTATCCCTGGCAGTTGGCTTATACTTCTTCCCTTTTAAAAAGAGATACCTCTCATAATATAAAGTTTCTCGATGGCGTATTGCGCGGATGGGATGTTGAAACCTATTTGCAACATGCTGGGAAGCCAGAATGGTTGATCATGGAAAGTTCCACGCGAACAATTCGCGAGGACTTACGTTTTGCCAAAACACTCAAGGAAAACTTTGGAACCCGGCTTATTTTTACCGGACAGCACCCCATGGCACATCCCGAAGAAGTTTTGAAAACCGCCGACCATGTATGTATTGGGGAATATGAATTTGCCGTTCTCGATTTAGTTCAAGGAAAGAACCCACAACAAATTGCCGGTATCTATCCTAATGATCGAGGTGAACTGATAGATATAAATCGATTGCCTTTCCCGGAAGATGATGATGTCAGCCGCATCGATTATCATGAGCCGAACTGTCGATACAAACAAATTCAAATGTACGGATCAAGAGGTTGCCCACGCCGTTGTAATTTTTGCGCCGCCGCAACTCTTTACTATGACGAACTCAACTGGCGTCCCCGAAACGTAGATGACGTCGTAAAAGAAATTCAAATCCTGCATGAAAAATACCCTGAAATGGAAGGCGTGTTTTTCGATGAAGAAGTCCACAATATTAAAAAAAGCTTTAATATCTCTCTAGCAAAAGCCATACGGCAGGCGGGTCTACAAGACCTAAAATACGAAGCTATGTGCGAATACGCATCCTTGGATGAAGAAGCCATGGAAGAAATGCGTGAGGCGGGATATTACAAAATACGTTTTGGAATCGAAACAGGAAGCGATCGCGTAGCAGAGAAAATGACACTGGGAAAAAAGCATGACCTGAAAAAGTTAAAGTCTATGGTCGAATACGGAAAAAGCATCGGTATGCTTTTTTATGGCACCATCAGTATTGGTGGACTAGGTTCTGATAAAGACGAAGACCAGAAAACCGTTGATCTGGTATACGACTTGGCCGCAAAAGGTTGGTTGGATGAAATTCAAGTTTCCATTAACACACCGCAACCGGGCACCGACTTCTATGATTCCTGTGTAGAAGAATCATTGATTCCTGAATCAAATGATTGGGAAGGTTTCGACGGTAATGGACATGTTGTTGTCAATTATCCGCATTATCCAGCAGAAGAAATTCAAGCCAGCTTCAGAAACGCTCTGAACGCGTTCGATTTGGGAAAAGGCAAGGCACAAGAACAAGCTTTTGCAGAAAACACGAATACATCGATCATTCCAGCGAGATCCCGAATTCTCATTTTACGATGTGTGCGAAGCTGGATGATCCGGCTCATTCTTGAAAACCTTCACCCTAAAAATAAAGCCGATGTTCTGGGTCAGGATATTTCCTTAAACGACTTAAAGGACATTTCCGGATTGGAAGAGTTTTATTCCTATGGCAGTGGATTTTTTGCCGCCGAATCGTTTACGTCTGAACTGATACAAGAACTTAAAGATCGACAATATGATCTTGTGCTCATTCCCGTAGCGAACAACCACCTCGAAGGGTTTCAGAACGTTTTGGAGGTTGCGCATTTGATTGAACCTGCAAACATCAGTTACGTCTATCCAGAAGGCCTTATAAAACCTGCCGAAGACTCACCCGTAAGTATTTAGAAAATCCTAGCTAGCCGATTTAGTTTTCTGAGCAACTGGATTAGGTTTTGGATTAATCATATTTTTCTTTGTAAGAATATTGACCATATTTTTATCGCGGCAGGAAATGGCGATATCAATCAATCCATCGCCATTAAAATCGCCCACCGCCATACCCTGTGGGTGTTCATTGACATGATGATAAATAGGTGGGTAAGTGAAGGTGCCGTCTCCTTTTCCCAGAGAGATCGATATCTGGTCATCGGTCGCATTTGAAACGGCAATATCTTCAAATCCGTCTCCGGTGAAATCAGCGGCGACCACAAACTTTGGAAAGTTTCCAGAAGCAAAATCACGGAGCGATGTAAAGGTCTTGTCTTTATTATTGATCAGTGTTGTTAAGGCGTGCAATGAATTGCTGGATGTTACCAGATCAAGATAACCATCGTTATTCACATCAATATTTACAATGGTGAGTGGTTGCTTGCCACCCTTAAAAACTTTGGAGTTGTCAAATTTCCCATCGCCTTTACCCCATAGAATCTGCACTCCCGTATTGCCGGAACCGGCAAGTCCTACTGCAATATCTATATTGTCGTCCTTGTTATAGTCGCCTATAACAATTCCCGTAGGCTGGCCATTCACATTGTTCGTAACCGGTTCATTGAAAAACCCGTCACCTTTCCCTAAAAGGATCACTACCTGATAAAAGCGCATGGTGATCGCAATGTCGGGGCTACCATCATTATTAAAATCCCCTGAAATCATATTGATGGGAATTTTTCCTGGCTTTAGAATCTCGCTGGTTTTTCTAAAGCTCCCCAGCTTTGTATTCAAAAATATCTGTACCGTTTGATCTTCGTAATTGAGAACAGCAATGTCTTTATACCCGTCTTTATTAAAGTCTTCCGCAGCGAGACAGATTGGGCCTCGCCCTGTTTTGTAAACCAGTTGCTCATTGAAAGACCCGTCTCCATTTCCCTTATAAAAAGAAAAAGAATGTCCTCCGCTGTTTACAACGACAAGGTCCAACTTTTGATTGCGATTGAAATCATCAGTGATAATAAACGAAGGTTCTATACCCGCTTCCAATGTATTACTCAGTAAAAAAATTCGAGGCATTTTTTTTTGAGCCTTTGGCGGTGGGCAACCAAACAAAACCAGAAGCATTAAAATTAGAACAGTATATTTCTTCATGAAGGTTCTCAAGTTGAATTGAGACGTATTATAAGAGAAAGAAGAAAGCAATACCAATCCCTTTTCGAGTCACGCTGTTATGAAATCACCTTGATTTTTGCTCTACGAGCTCCAGTTTATTTTTTGAGGAAAACGATTCATCAGTTTAATTTTACTTTCAGATGCAGCAGTCAGTTTTTCAATATCCGTTTCAAACATGACTTCTTTCCTGTCTAATTAGATTTAACCGCATTTTTATCGGCACCCTCATTTACTAATAGCGTCTCAGTATTTTTTTCAACTGAAGCCTTCTTCCAGTTTCGCTTGTATTTTTTCCCTTTGATGGGGTGCATTTTTTCCCGCGTGTGAAAAGGGACAACGAGCTCCAAAACTTTTGCCAGCTCATCGCATGGGATATCTTCCAAAACTTTTACAGCAAGCTTAGGGTCAATACCGGTCCGCCCACCCATATAAACATCCACCGCATCTACTACTTCTTTCCCGCGCTTAATCTTTTTACCGAGCAATCCGATATCGGCGACAAGGTGATTGCCACAACTAGCCGGGCATCCCGACCAATGCATGGTAATAGGCGCTGTGTCTGGCAATTTGCCTTCCAGCTCCACGGCTACCTGCAAAGCTCTGGATTTAGTTTCGATAGTAGCCAAATGGCAATAATCCATGCCAACGCAACTCACCAGTCCACGCATAACACTGGAGGGATGATAGGTAAACTCTTTAACAAGAGATTCTTCCAGCAAATCACCGAGTTTCTGATCCGGCACATTAGGAATGATAAGAGAATTAGAATGCGAAAAACGTATCTCACCATTTCCATATTTTTCTGCAATGCGCGCAATACCTTGCAGTTTATCCGCGTGAATTCTTCCCACTGGAACTTTTAATCCGACATAGTTCATTGATGCTTGCCTTTGTCGGTAAACACCAATGTGTTCCGATTTTTCGTTGCCCCTTAAATCCACTCCCGCAGGAATTAAAGGGGCGCTTAATTTCTCCTGCAAAGCAATACGGAATTTTTCTTCGCCCCATTCTTCAATGAGAAAAGCCAGCCTGTTTTTACTGCGCACCTCTCGACTGCCATGGTCGCGAAACAAAATAATGATAGCCGAACAAATTTTTACGACATCCTCCGGCACAACAAAAACATCTAGAGAAGTGGCAATCCGGTAACCGCCGGAACCCAGTTTACCTCCTACTAATACATTGAAACCATAAACTGGATTGCCAGCTAACTCCTGGACGGCCGGAACCAATGCCAGATCCTGGGTTTCCGCGTGGACACAGTCATCAGCACAACCAGTAATGGCAATATTGAACTTCCGGGGTAAGTTTGAGAATTCTAAGTTGCCCGATATATGTTCAGTCAACGCCTTGACCTGCGAATAAGCATCGACCTTTTCTTTAGGGCTCAATCCTGCAACTGGACAACCCATAATATTTCTTATGTTGTCCAAACCCGTTTGAATAGATGTGAGACCCACCTCTTCTTGAATTTTAAAGATTTTCGGAACGTCATCAATTTTCAAATGGCGCAATTGAACCTGCTGACGCGTAGTGATATCGATAATGCCATTACCGAACTTTTTTGCAATGTTGCACAAAGATTTCACTTGATGCGAAAAACAAATCCCGTTCGGAATGCGTACACGTTGCATAAAATAACCCGGAGTCGGATTACGCAAAAACAGTCCATACCATTTGAGACGCTGGATATCATCTTCACTGATCGATTCCCATCCTTCTTTCGCGAACCGAGCGATGTCTTCTTTTATTTTCAACCCGTCTCTCTCTGATTTTATAACTTCAATTTTGTTCATGATTCCCTTAGGTTATTGTGAGGCGGTAGACCTTTCTAATTAAAACTTGTTTAAGAGGTTACAAGTTGCGTGCCAACTTTAACGAAGATTCAGTAAATGCTTATTCAATAAATAGTTAAAGTAGAAAGTCTCAAAAACAAAAAAGAACTCTGCTTAATAATCGAACAAATAAAAGAGCTAGTGCTATAAAATGAGTCATAGAATGATAAATATTCCCTATGTCATTGCGATACCTAAACTCGAGGGAGATGAGGGGGTATTTTTTATTTTTGAAAGTAGAACGTGCCCAAAAATTTAGAACAAAAAAAAGCCCGGACCCCCAATTGGAGGAACGGGCTAAATTTTAAAAAAGGTTATAAATTACTATGCAAATCCGCAATTGAAAAATCTTTAGCCTTCAAGAGTGCATTGTTGACTTCCACCAAAGCGTCATTTGTGCGATCTAATTTTATTGCCAGAGCTTCAACAGCAAGCCTATAAAATTTCTTTTCCATAACATCACCCATCTTTTGCATTAAAGGCATATCTATTTCGAGTGATATCGTGTCCTTTTTAGCTACTGAATTGCTATTTCTTTTGCGATGTAAAAATACAGATATTTCTCCATAAATCTCTCCCGGACCAAGGGTTGCTATGGTTATTGATTTATTAATATTCTTTGTTATAACAATCTCCCCTTTTAGTAGGATGAAAAGGGATGTTCCTTTTTCACCTTCATGGAGGATATATTCACCTTTTTTATTGAATACGAGCTGGTTTGATAGTTTGCATAAAAATAGTTTTTCGTCTCGAGTAAAATGATTGAAGGTTTTAGAATCATCAAGAACTTTTATAAGCTTCTCTTTTGTTAACTTCACTAAACCCCTGGAGGTAGCAGGACTCTTAAATATTTTATTATTTTCATTCATCGGGTCATTCCTCGACATATGTTTATCAGACCTTTACATTCTTCTTACAAATCCTATCAATTTAAATGAGTATTTTTTAAGAGTTTACTTTTATAATTTTAACCCTAATGTTTTACTCTATCCCCTCATCAATTGCGGCAGGCTTCCGATATATTAACCAGCGAATCACCCAGCTCTAGAATGCTCAGCTTTCTTCTGATAACGAATTGGTCTTGAGTAATTGGTTTCTCCTTTAAGTTAAATAAGTTCTTAAGCAAACTTATCTTAAACGAGAAACCATGACTCTTTCCTTTGGAAAGGTCTGAACCTGTAAACGCAAATCGTTACTAGTCGATATGAACCTTCACACATTCGAGCGCTTATAAAGAGCCACTAGCAACTATTAGAGTATTTGTTTAGGTTATGTGCCTATCGGTGTCGCATGGCGTCCCCTCCCACTCATTTTTTCTTTCTTCTGCTTTGTTTTCGTTCTTCGTTTGACATCTCACGTGTGCCATTCATCTGCTCTACCT
>CALJGH010000119.1 GCA_938073925.1 uncultured Nitrospinaceae bacterium | reverse complement strand
TGTGTTTTCTAGCGGCTACCTCAACCGAATGAAGCACCCGCACTCTGAAACGCTGAACCTTTATAAAAACTCCGGCGTTAAAATTTACCGAACCGACTTTAATGGTGCGTTGCAGATCATTTCCAAGGGTCAGAAATACTCTATCCACACTCACGAAGGGTTGTAATAAAAATTTCTTTCATTGATTACGAATCCGGTCAAGTTCAGGAACTCAGCACCGAAAGAGGATTCCTCCTCATGATTCATTGCGATAACGATTTAGATGAGAAGGAAGTTGAACTCCCCCTTAACAGCAAACTGATCTGTTATACCGATGGACTCACCGAGGCTCGAAGAATGGACGAGGAAATGTATGATCTGGAGAGATTAAGACAAAATGCCCAGGGGATGGGAAAGTCGATGAAAGCTGAAAAACTGGGTCAGGCACGGAAAAATAATGTGCAAACCTACTTGAATGGCTGTGAATTCACCGATGATTTCACTCTCGTCGTCCTCGAAGTTCAGTCAACCTCCTAGCAGAGGTTTCTTGCCAGATAGAGCCCCATTATGGTATAAGAACTGTTTACCTGAACCCTTTAATATTGGAAACGACCAAATGGCAACCGTTGAAAAATTGCAGGAACATCTCAAAAAAGCTCAGTCAAATCTGGCAGAAGCGGCTAAAAAAGCCAGCGATGCTGTTGAAATTCGCAATTTAAAAAAGAAGACCAAGCGGCTAGCGCGCAAAGCATCCAAAATCACCGCTACCGAGAAAATGGTTGAGCTGAAAAAGAAAAAGAAAAAAGACCGTAAAACCACCTCCGAATAGCCAGCGTGACGCTGGCCCCTAAGAACACAATTGATTAGATTGTCTAGCATTAATGAGCGCTGCAACATTCAGGTTTATTTGCATCCGGGGGTATCGCGCTAAAAGTCATAGCTTTTTTTTCGAACTGTTAATATTTTGCTTCTAGAAAAATTATTTGGCGTGTTTCGCTTTTAGGAAAGAATATGGATATCGAACATTTAGCCAAACTGGCTCGCCTGAAGTTAACCGATGCGGAAAAAGAAAAGTTCTCGAATCAAATGGGAACCATCATCGAATATATCGAGAAGCTCGGCGAACTCGATACTAAAAACGTGGAACCCACCGCTAATGTGTTGGGTTTGAGCAACGTTTTCCGAGAAGACGTGGTAACGGAACCCCTCACGAACCAAGTCCCTATTAACGATTCCCCCGCACATAGCAAAGGGCATTACGAAGTGCCCAAAATAATTTAATTCCATGCACCGCACTACCATTACGCAGGCAAGAGAACTGCTCCATTCAAAAAAACTGTCTTCCGTACAATTGACGGAAGCCGTATTTGCACGCATCGATGCGGTCGAAGACAAGGTAAAAGCATACGCCCACTTGATGCGAGAAAAAGCCCTAGAACAGGCTAAAGACGCCGATGTCAAAATCGCCAAGGGAGAAGAGTTGCCTTTACTCGGTGTACCCATCGCATTAAAAGATTTGATTTGCACTCAAGGCAGTCGCACCACATGCGCGTCAAAAATTCTCGATCAGTTTGTTGCTCCTTATAACGCTATGGTAGTAAACCAACTCAATGCTGCAGGAGCGGTGATCGTTGGCAAAACCAATATGGATGAATTCGCGATGGGTTCTTCAAACGAAAATTCATCACAACACCCAACGATGAACCCGTGGGCACTCGACCGGGTTCCCGGCGGTTCCAGTGGTGGCTCTGCCGCAGCGGTTGCTGCACACGAATGCATTGCCGCATTGGGTAGCGATACCGGTGGCTCTATTCGTCAACCGGCAGCGTTCTGTGGAGTAACCGGACTCAAACCTACTTACGGACGCGTGTCTCGATTCGGACTGGTCGCCTTTGCTTCATCTCTAGACCAAATTGGACCCATTACAAAATCCGTTGCTGATGCCGCAACCTTATTGAATGTGATCGGTGGCAAAGACATACAAGACTCCACTTCTGCAAATGTACCTCTACCCGATTTCACCCAAGCTCTAAATCAAGATGTTAAAGGGATGAAGCTCGGTATCCCAAAAGAATATTTTACAGGGGGTATGCAACCTGAAGTGGAAAAAGCTGTGCAAGAAGGCATCCGCACTTTGGAATCTCTTGGCATGCAAACGGTAGAAGTTTCGTTACCGCATCTCGATTATGCCGTAGCCGCCTACTACATCATTGCCTGTGCCGAGGCCAGCACCAACCTGTCGCGTTACGACGGTGTTAAATATGGCTATCGATCTTCGAAATCTGACAACCTCGTCAACATGTATGAAAATACTCGCGAAGAGGGGTTCGGAGAAGAGGTCAAACGTCGCATCATTCTAGGAACCTTCGTGCTCAGTTCCGGTTATTACGATGCTTATTATTTAAAAGGCCAGCAAGTAAGAACGTTAATCAAACAAGATTTCGAAAACGCATTGGAGAAATGCGATGTCATTGCCGCTCCGGTCACTCCGTATCCCGCGTTCAAAATCGGCGAGAAAATGGATGACCCGTTACAAATGTATCTGGCAGATATCTACACCATTTCAGCCAACCTGGCTGGCATCCCGGCGATGTCAATTCCTTGTGGGTTTGTGGGCGGAGAGAACCTTCCGGTTGGACTGCAATTGATGGGCAAACATTTTGATGAAGAGAGTTTGATCGCAGTCGGTCACAAATTCCAACAAGCCACCCACTTTCACACCCAGCAAGCCCCAGTTTAATATCCCCCCCTGATAAGAGGGGCTAGGGGGGTTTTATTCAAAACCACTTAATTAAAGTAACCCCCTCAATCCCATCTAACAAAACGTATTCTATTGTTCGAGTTATCAGGGGCAAGTTCACCTTTTACAGTTCAATCTTCCAGTCTTTTAATTTATCAATAGATGGATAGTGTGTGAGATCAAAATGAATAGGGGCAATGGAGATATATTTTTTCGCTATCATCACGCAATCCGCACCTTCTTCCGTTTCTTCAAAAAGCATTTCCCCAGCTAGCCAGTAGTAGGTTCTGCCACGCGGATCTTCTCTGCGATCAAACTCTTCGATCACTCGCGATTTTCCCTGTCGGGTAATAGCCACTCCCACGAATTCAGATTCGGGAACCGGTGGCACGTTGATATTCAAAACAACTCCATCCGGCAAACCTTTTTTGAGCAGTTGCGGAATAAACTTGCGAGCAAATTTTGCAGCTGGAATGAAATCTGGATTCTCATATGTGTCCAGAGAAACAGCAATGCTGGGCACACCCATAACCATCGCTTCCGTGGCCGCAGAGACCGTGCCGGAATAAAGGGCACATATACCGAGGTTGCCGCCTAGGTTGATTCCCGACACAACCAACTTTGGAGGTTCATCCAGCAAAACAGTAATGGCAAGTTTGACACAATCGGCAGGAGTTCCATTGACAGCATAGCCAATGAACTCGCCCTCCTCTTCCACTTTTCTTACTTTAAGAGGTTGATTCAGAGTGATAGCATGGCCCATAGCGCTTTGTTCAGTTTCAGGTGCAACAATCATCACGTCATCGAGAGCCAGAAGTTCTTTACGCAAAGCGCGTAAGCCCTCGGCATTAAATCCATCGTCGTTACAAAGAAGAATCATTAAAAAAACCTATTCTGTTGCTGGTTACGCCGGTACAAATAAAAATAGGGCGTCACCGTTTCGGAACGCCCTATTTCAACATTAACTACAAAAACCTTAGTTATTCTTTTCGAAATACTCTTTTGATCCTTTAGGATCAGCCTTCATTCCATCAGAACCTTCGCTCCAGTTAGCTGGACAAACTTCCCCATTTTTCTCATGGAACTGAAGCGCGTCTACCATCCGTAAAGCTTCATCAATATTTCTTCCAAGCGGTAGGTTGTTGATCAACTGATGTTGAACCACACCTTCCTTATCAATCAGAAACAGGCCACGAAATGCGATTCCCGCTTCGTGCATGACGCCATAATCGTAAGTGATCTTCTTATTAAGATCGGCAACGAGTGGATAGGCGATATCACCTAATCCACCATTCTTGCGATCGGTATTTCTCCACGCCAGATGCGAGAAATGGCTGTCGATAGAAACACCAAGTACTTCCGTATTTCTTTTCTTGAACTCATCCATTTTTTCGCTGAAAGCAATGATCTCAGTCGGACAAACAAAGGTGAAATCCAAGGGATAGAAAAATAAAATGACATACTTTCCCTTATAATCAGAAAGTTTAATTTCTTTAAAACTGCCATCAGGCATTACCGCTTGCGCTTTAAATGCTGGTGCAGGTTTGGCAACTAATGCAGACATGTTTAACTCCTAATAATAGAATCAGTAATATATGATGGCCTACTCTACCATAGTTTTCCAGACTCATTCAATTGCCATAAACGAGGAAAATAAGAGCCCCTTCCTTGACACGCACAAACCCTATTCTTACAATGAACAACCAGCTAGAACTCTGATTTTTTTAACCCTGACCGGAACGATACGAAAATTATGGAAATTTTGTTTTTAGGCACTGGAACCTCCACAGGCGTTCCATCCCTCTGCTGTAATTGCGAAGTCTGCCAGTCTGACGATGTGCGGAACAAACGCCTGCGCTCATCGATTCTGGTTCGGGAAAACGGTCATACGATTTTGGTAGATACTTCTACCGATCTCAGGCAGCAATGTCTGCGTTACAATATCAACAAAATCGATACCATATTGTACACCCATCATCATGCGGATCATGTCCACGGCATTGACGAATTAAGAAGTTTTAATTTTTTCAATAAGACCGCCCTGCCCTGTTACGGGAATCAACATACACTCGATAACCTGAAAAAAAACTTCAGCTACATTTTTGGTCAGGCCGAACAGATCGGCGGTGGCATTCCCCAAATAATCCCTCATACCTTTGAAGATAAGACCTATAATTTTGGAGGCATCCCCGTTACACCGTTGGATATTCAACACGGCAAACTCATCATCAACGGATTTCGTTTTAAGGACTGTGCCTACATCACCGATTGCAGTGGCATCCCAGATCACACAATGGAAAAGCTAAAAGGGTTAAAACTGCTCATCCTTAATGCACTGGGATTCAAAGACCACGCAACCCACTTTAATCTCAGCCAGGCTTTGGACGCAGCAAAAACCATCCAAGCCGAGCGAACCATCTTCACCCATATCAATCACCAATTCGATTTCGAAAAAATTTCTAAAGATTTGCCCAAAGGCGTAGAACTCGCCATCGATGGAATGAAACTAAACTTCTCAATCCACTCGGAGTGATGCAGAAGGACCCCTAAGTGTGGTTAAAAACCTAAAATCCCCAGCCTTCGTATTTTACGAAGCTAAAATAGAAGTGAAGGGTCCTGATCGGGTATCAAGCCTGAGCCTCCCCTTTTGTTCCTATGTAAAGTAATATAATATTGGTTTTTTGAATCAGAGATGCAGCCAAGAAAAGACTGGCCCCCTTTATAAAATGACCAAGAAAACTCAAAAGCTACAATCAGCAATAGAGAATCAAAAGCTTGCCTTGGAGCAGGAAGAAGAATATCACCAATCGACCACCATTAATCCCGAAGAGTATCTAGCCAAACTATACTGGTCAGGTGAAGATTGCGAACGGTTATTTTTTATTAACGAAGTTGCTTTTGAAGATCGACGCACACGCAAACAAAAAAACTTTCTAAAATATTTAACGAATGCGATAGATTCGGGGCAACTAATCAATCTTAACAAAACTGTCTCTTTTTCTCATTCAGACAAACCTTTTGCATTTACCCTTCGAGCACTATTTTCCCCATCAGAATTTAAGTCATGGATTAATCACTCAAAAACGCAAAAACAATTTGAATATTTTGAGATAAAAACTCCTAAAAAAGTTTCTTTAATTTTCAAATCACTAAAATCCTCTCTCGACTCATCCATTCCTCCTGAAAAAAAAGGAAAGAAAAACTCACCCTTACAAGAACTCGTCAAAAGCAAGGTTTTTGAAATTCTCAAGACCAATGATGATGTTTCAATTTCCAAACTAGTGGATAACGCAAAAATCACAAAAATTTTAGCACCCGATGCCCTTCACACTGCAGTAGAAAGTATTTCTAATAGGGAATATAAAGCACGATATTCAAAATCTAGAAGATCAGTTTCTGAATACATTCGGGAAGCAAAAAAAGAGTTTTACAGTAAAAATTAATGGAATTGCAATCCCATGAAGGGGTCAAGTCCACTACTGACGTCAAGTTGAGTCTGCAGCAACTAAAAAATCATTTCCTGCCTTGAGGTTTTTTACGGAGTTAAACAGGCTTTACGGTCAATTCGGGATGGAGTTGTTCGCGTAGTTGACCTTGGATGTATTTTAGGGTTCCACTGGTGGAGGTGGGGCAACTGCCACAAGCTCCTTGGTAATGGATGCTGACTTCGTTGCCTTCGATACCTTTTAACTCTACCCCACCGCCGTCTTTGGCGAGGTTGGTGCGAATCGAACGATCGAGAACCATTTCAATGCCCTGCAATTTCTTTTCGTTATCCAGTTTTGCGAAGTTAACTACATCAACCCCGCTCAACTGAACTTTCTTTTCGGACTGATAAACTGTCACCGTATCATCGATGCTTTTCCAGACACGGTCTTTTAAAGGAATCCAGCTTGTTTTGTCGTCTTTCGTTACAGTGATGAAGTTTTCCATGACGTAAACATTAATTATTCCTGGCTTTTCGAACAACGCCGCCGCCATCTTATCGTCCTTGGCTTCCTCTTTATTGGCAAAGGAAATATTACCATTATCAAGAATCACCGCGTTGATAACAAACTGCAAGGCGTTCGGGTTCGGAGTCTCGCGAGTACGCACAACTTTCAAAGCCTTTTTCAAATTGGGCTTGGCTTTGGGCTTTGGCTTGGATTTTGCCGCCGTTTTTTCGTTTACTTTTGCCTGGATGGCAAGTACTTCACTGATTTTCAAAACAAACCTATTCTTTAAATTTAATAGACGCAGTTATCGTAATACATTATTCCAAGATTTCCAACCACTGCGGATAATGTTGAGAAATATTCTTATTCTGCGCGAGAAGGAATCTCAGTTGTGGAGATCTCGATCTCCCGCTTACCTCGCAATGCCTGCATGCCCTCATTACCAACAAACACCGCAAGCCCAATGAGGATCACCGCTATAACCCCCAAAAACATGTTGGGTTCCGGTGCTGTGAAAAACCGCCAGGCCTGCCACCCCAGTGCGCCAATAGTCGTAATGACCATTAAAATTGCAGGATAGAGAACATACTGAGTCGGTTTTTTAACCGCCATCAACCAGGTAGCCACAACAAATAAGGCCACAGCGGCAATGAGTTGATTCGTCGCCCCAAAGATAGGCCATATCTTCTGCCATCCATCCGTAGCCCCGATCAGATATGCGACAAACACCACCGTGACGGTTACAACAAATTTATTCTTAAATACAGGGATTTTGTCTCCCAACGATTCTTGAACCAAAAAACGAGTGATGCGCACAGCTGTATCGAGAGTCGTTAACACAAAGGTATTTAAAGCCAGAACCGCGATCATAGACGCAAAGGTAAAACTTAAAATCGGCAACATCTGGTGAACTATATTTCCAAATCCGTTTCCGAAAGCGAGAATCCATCCGCCCGATTGTAAAGTTTCGCGGAACCCGAGCGTTGTCATGTCGACACCGCCGCCTTCTGGTGCCACCCAATAGAGTCCGCCGCCCACCAGCAACACGGTAACAACCGCCACAACCCCTTCGGTGAGCATGCCGCCGTAGCTGATGATTTTCCCCTGTGTTTCAGTGGCCAATTGTTTAGAAGTGGTGCCACCCGCCACAAGCGAATGAAAACCAGAAACCGCACCACATGCCACCAGCACAAACAGCATCGGCCAAACCGGCCCCTGCTCTTCTGACATCGCCCCTCTCCAGGCTGGCGTATTTAATTCGGGTCCGACCCACAACAGAGCAGAAATTGCGAGGGCCATCGAACCAAAAAGAATGAAGGTAGAGAGATAATCGCGCGGTTGTAATAAAGTTTGCACGGGCAAAACAGATGCCACCCCTGCATAAATCATCAGTATGACAAACCAGAATATCAAAGGGGAAAGACCTAACACTCCCTCTTCCGGGATAGGAACAGGGATCTGAAATCCAATATAGATATTTAGAATGACGGTCAGCACAGCTACTGCCGACACGATTTGCAAATTGAGGTTCTTTTTATAAATACACCATCCTAATATGACCGAAACAGGGATGATCGCGAATGTGGGGAACACCATTTCTGGCTGAGCTATCAGGGTCTTTGCCGCAACGACACCGAACACCGCAATCACCAACAGCATTGCCAATACCAAGAAGACGGCGAAAACCGCCTTGGCACGATAGCCCATCGTGGTCTCAGCGATATCCGCAATGGAACTGCCACGGTTGCGAACAGAAACCATCAAGGTCAGGTAATCGTGCACGGCACCGATGAAAACATTGCCGAGCAAAATCCACACCAAGGTGATCGCCCAACCAAAATGGTGCATGGCAATGATAGGTCCGATAACAGGCCCCGCTCCGGCGATCGATGCAAAATTATGACCGAAAAGCACCAGAGGCTTGCTGGGCACATAGTCTACGCCGTCATTTTGTTCTACCGCTGGTGTGACTTTCTTGTCACTCGGTTGAATGAGTTCGCTATCCAACTTCCCCGCATAAAAACGGTAACCAATAAAATAAAAAAACAGGCAGGAGAAGAGCAGTATCCCGATTGTCAGCATAAAATACAGCCTCAAAATGGATCAAATGTTTACATCAATATTATACTCACTTGATGGCGGGGGGCTATCAGAATTTCTTTGGCAGGGGGAGGATCAAGAATCGGCAAATAAGGGACCGAGTTGAATTGTCTCTTCGCGATCCGGCCCTGTTGAGACAATCAAAAAAGGAGTTTCCAGTAAATCGCTAAGATATTTTACATAGTTTTTGGCTTTTTGTGGCAATGCATCGAAGTCTTGAATCCCAGCGGTTTTTTCCATCCAGCCTTCATGCTCAGTGTAAACGGGCTGACAGCTTTCAAGAATTTTAGGATCAGCGGGCATATCTGGATAAACTTTTCCCTCAAACTTATATCCAGTACAAACTTTTATGGTTTTGAATCCATCAAGCACATCGATCTTTGTCAGAATCAATGCATCGATTCCATTAATTTGGATAGCGTATCGAGCAACCACCGCATCGAACCAGCCGCAACGTCTTTGTCTTCCAGTAGTGGCGCCGAATTCATGCCCTACTTTTCCCAGTTGTTCGCCGTCTTTATCCAATAGTTCTGTTGGGAAAGGCCCTTCGCCAACACGAGTGGTATAAGCTTTAACTACCCCAAGCACTCGATCAATTTTTGTAGGGGGTATAGCCAGTCCCGTACATGCACCTCCTGCCGATGAATTCGAAGAGGTCACAAATGGATACGTTCCATGGTCAACATCCAGCATGGTGCCTTGCGCACCTTCGCAAAGAATCTTTTTATTCTGCGAGATCAGATCATTCATCAATACATTCGTGTCTACTAGATACTTTAGAATAACCTCTCGAAAAACCATCAGATCATTAAAGAGACCATCTAACCCCGGCAATTGTTTTCCATACAGACTTTTAAGCACCTGACTTTTTTCTTCATAGTTCGCTTCCAAACGATTTCGAAGATATTTTTCATCTCTCAAATCGCAGGTTCTAATGCCAGAGCGTGCAATCTTATCTGCATAGGAAGGGCCAATACCTCGCCCTGTGGTGCCGATCTTCTCAAACTTCCCATCGCCTTTTTCGCGACCTTGATCACTAACCCCGTGGTAAGGCATGATTAAATTGGCCCGATCACTGATAACCAATCTGCCTTCCAGCTCGACATCCATCTCTTCCAATTGACGCATCTCATCTGCCAACGCGATAGGGTCAACCACAACTCCATTACCAATCACACAGAGTTTGCCAGCGTGAAAAATTCCTGAAGGAATGAGGTGCAAAACAAATTCTTTTTCATCAAAACAAATGGTATGCCCCGCGTTATGCCCTCCTTGATAACGAGCCACCACATCGACATTTTCAGCAAACAAGTCGATGATCTTGCCTTTGCCTTCGTCTCCCCACTGCATTCCCACCACCACTAAAACCGGCATGAATCACTCCAAAAAAATTAAAAAAACCATTATGTCTAAAGCCAGCCCGGTATTATGCTCACCCCTTCCGCCCTTGTCAACTACTCGGCGTAGGGCCAAAGAGCCGAGCCCTCAACTCTATAAAAAACAGAGAAATATCGTTATTATTTTTATTTTGAAAAATGAGATATGGGCTTTTTTATAAATTTATATCCAGAAGCTCGAGGGCAAGGGTATCGCGGCATAAAGGCCCTGACTTATTGGCCCCACGCCGAGTGGTCAGTACCTGAATTTTTTGAGGAAGGATTTAATGGTGTCGACTTTTATCATCGGTCCTATATCGATACCCGGACAAAATCCGCCAATCAGTTTCCACATATTTTTGGAATCCATATTCTCACGCCAGAAAGGGTAAGACTGGCATTGTTTTGGTTTCCCTTCGTGGATACCGCATCCTTTATCCGTTAGAAAACTGCAGGGTGCGCCGTCTTCTCCGACTTCGAGGACCCATTCACCATCATCGCGGATTAGAAAGGTTTTTTTAAACTCTGCAAGGGGGATACCTAGATAGTCGGCAGCATTTCTTATATCTTCGCGATCAAAATGAACAATGCCGGGTTTGGTACAGCATTTAAAGCAGTCAGGCTGACATTCAAAACGCAGCGGTTCTTTTTCCCACCATTTCACGGAGTACCTCCGTTGGTTACTCGCAAAACCTTTTCTGCGAACAAAAGAATTCTAGGCTTAAAGAAAAAAATCAAAAAATCACCAAATCGTCGCGATGAATTACCTCTTCATAAAATGATTTACCGATCATTTTTTTGATAGCCGGGGTTTTCATACCCTTAATTCTAAGCAAGTCGCTGGAATTATAATTGACGAGACCTCGGCCGATTTCTTTGCCCTCTTCATCGACAATCATGACCGCTTTGCCAAATTCAAAATCACCTTTAACTTTTATCAGCCCGGCAGGCAGTAAACTCTTGCCTCTTTTTATCAAGGCTTTTCTCGCACCAGCATCGACAACAAGAGTTCCTGCAGGCTTGAGGGTGTGGGCGATCCAATGTTTTCGATCACGAATTTTCCCTTTACCCGACCAGAACAAAGTGCCCACATCTTTACCCGAAAATATATTTTCCAGCACTTTTTCATCCAGCCCATTCACAACCAAAGTGGGAATACCAAAACTCATTGTCTTTTTTGCTGCAATCACCTTGGTATACATTCCCCCTACCGTCAGTTTATTATTACTCTTTCCCGCTGTACGCTCGATCTCATCATTGACACGGGCGACATGTGAAAGCAGCTCTGCCTTTTCACCTTTTATCTTTATAGAAGGGTCCCTGTTAAACAGCCCTTCAACATCTGAAAGAATTATCAAAAGTTGTGAATCAACCAAACAGGCAACCGTGGCCGATAGCGTGTCATTATCCCCAATCTTGATCTCTTCGACCGTAACAGAATCGTTTTCATTGATAATGGGAATAACATTGCGTTCTAAAAGAGCTTCTATCGTATGTTTTGCATTCAGGTAACGGCGGCGATTGCCTAGATCATCGTGGCTCAACAAAATCTGCGCAACCTTTATATCTTTTTTCTCAAAAGCTTTTTCATAGGTGTGCATGAGAAAACTCTGGCCGATAGCAGCGCAAGCCTGCTTTTCTGGGATAGAAAGATCGGCTCGGCTCAACCCCAATCTTTCGCGCCCCGCCATTATAGCACCGGAAGAGACCAGCACCACATCGTATCCCTTATCTTGAATCAGCTTTATCTGGCGGGCATAATGCCTCACCCAGTCTTTGCTCAATCCGCACTCAAGTGAAGATCGCCCCTTATCTTTATTAGAGATAACGCTGCTGCCGATCTTTATAACCACCCGCTTGATATTTTTTAAAATGTCCTGTCGAATCATATGTTTAATGCAGTTAGCTTTAAAATGAAGAGATCAATGTAGCTTAAATTTTCTGCAAGGTCATGGGAATTTTAAGCGTTTCAGTAATAAATTCATCAAGGGAATTATAGTAATCGCGGCCGCCCATGATGTAGGTGTCATTATGGCCCGCGCCTCGGATGATGTGAAAATTTTTAGGGTCCGCCGCCGCCTCATAAAGCTTTCTCCCCAGATCAAAGGGAACAATCTCATCCCTATCGCCGTGAAGGAATAGTTTGGGAAGCTTGAGTTCCGGCACCTTATTAATAGCATCAAGCTTGGATCGGATGGCCCACCCCAGTGGAATCAGGGGCATAATTTTTCTCGACATATCGGAGGCCGAGGTGAAAACCGATTCGAGGATCAACGCACGCGCCGAGTTATTAAGAGCCGTCTCCACTGCGCAAATACCCCCCAGTGAACGACCGAAAAGAAAAAGCGAATCGACCGACACCCCTTTTAGTTCAAGAACCTTATTGTAAGCCGCCTGCGAATCTTTATATATCCCCTGCTCATCCGGCTCGCCCTCGCTTTTACCGTAACCACGATAGTCGAAAATAAAAATATTAAGTTTCAAGGGAAGCAATCGCTGAATATTGTCTAGACGGTGACTCAAGTTACCCGCATTGCCATGAAACCATAGCAGAGTCGCTCTCGCACCCGAAGTTGGAACAAACCAGCCATGCAGGTTCACTCCATCTTCAGACTGAAATGAAATGTCCTTAGCTTTTAAACCTAAAGAAACGGGGTTCCAATAACCTTCAGGGAATTTGGCAGGATGAAAAATGATCTTTTTTTCACAACCGACTAACAACACCGCATAAAGGAGAACCAGTAATGCCATCACCCCTATGGATTGAAAAATTGTCATCAGCGCTTTCATGTTTAGAAAAAGTTATAAGGAGTTTTTTTTCACTCTTACTTTTAATCCTTCGACCGATTCAACAATAACATGCTCGCCTTCCATTATCTCCCCTTCGCATTCCGCGTCCCACAATTCTCCATGCACCAGAACGCGCCCGTGTGGATTCAAATTCTCCTTAACAATACCCGTCTCGCCAAGCATTCCCTCTGCTCCCCCCTGCTTTTTCAAATTACGAGTTTGGGTCGCAAAAACGATGATGCCAATAGAAAAAACTATTGTCAGCCCCAAAGTAGGGTAAAGAATAGATTGAGAAATCTGCATCGCCGGGTCGTCACTGTCTATTAACATCGTCGATCCTAGAAAAATCGATACCACACCCGCGAGCGACAAAAGCCCATAACTCATCACTCCAATTTCCGCTATAAAGAATAGAGCTCCGAGTAAAACCAATAACAGCCCCGCATAGTCAATGGGAAGAGTTTGCATGGCATAAAGAGCAAGTACCATACTGACGGCACCGATCACCCCTGGAAAAACCAGTCCGGGATTCGACATTTCAAAATAAAGACCCACCACTCCTATCATCATAAGAACGTATGCCACATTTGGATTAGAAATAATATCCAGCATTTTCAGTCGCGGACTCATTTCGTGATACACGATTTCCAGCCTCCCAGTTTTCAATGTCATCGGTCCTGATGTGGTCTGAATTTCTCTGCCGTCAATCGCAAGTATGAGGGCTTTCACATTTCCGGCAATGAGGTCGATCACATTCAGCCGCTTCGCTTCTTCCGCAGAAATCGAAACGCTTTTCACTACGGCAAGCTCTGCCCAATGACTGTTTCGGTTTCTAAGTTCGGCGAGAGAACGTATATAGGCCGCCGCATCGTTGACCACTTTCTTATCCATGGTCGATTCTTGCTGGTTATTACCGCCCATCATATTTACCGGATGCGCCGCTCCAATATTCGTCCCCGGAGCCATCGCGGCAATATGCGAAGCAATAGTAATGAAAGTACCTGCTGAAGCGGCTCGCGACCCACTTGGTGAAACATAAGAAGCTACTGGCACATGCGAGCTTTGAATTTTTTTGATGATCTGCCGCATCGAAGTATCCAGTCCGCCTGGAGTATCCATGTTAAGAACAATCAGCGCCTGTTGTTCCTTATTGGCTTGATGGATTTCCTGCGAGACAAATTCCGCTACAGCAGGGTTTATAGCACCGAAAATTTTGACGACAACGATTTGATTTGCCGCAAAGACGGGAGATGCGAACCAGAGAAACACTAAAAAGAGAAAGGAGCTTTTATTCAGCATAATAGAAAACCAGAAGTTTTGCTTTCTTGACATTGTTTCATAGCGACTAGCGCAAATCAAAGAGGTTTTACCGAAAAATAAATGCTAAAATGAATTAACTTTTAATTTAATTTCAAGAAGGTTGGATGAGTTATAAAACAGTATTTATTGTCGACCCAATTCGCGGCGAGCGCATTCAAATGGCAAAATTTCTCAGCGAAGAAATCATTACCGTTATGACGTTTATCGCCATCAACGATTGTTTCAAGCGTCCCGATCTCATCCGTTGCGACCTGATTGTGTTTGCACCCCGAAGAGATAAAAACGAAATCAAACATCTGTTCAATGTAAAAAAAAAATATCGCCAGATACCGATCATTCTTTCTTTGAATAATGATTTTCCGGATATCAATCTTACAGAACTATCGGAAAATGGTTTTGCCTCTCCCTACAAAGCATCCAATAATGAAAAAGTGAGAGAAATAATGCTCGGCCTTCTGACTCCAGAGGGTTTGCCATCGCGCACCGAAGTTCCTCACCCGGTTCCTATTTCGGATGAAGTTCAAGCGGCATTGTCACCGAGGCCAGAATGAATCCAAAAATAACACGTTCAATTGCAGCTGGTCCCCTTTCAATAGGAGGACAAAATCCTTTAGCTCTCATCGCTGGGCCTTGTGTGATCGAGTCGGAAAAAATTGCAATGGAGATCGCTGAAAAACTCAAACGAATTACAACAGATTTGCACGTGCCATTCATCTTCAAAGCTTCTTACGACAAAGCCAACCGTACCTCCATAAAATCGTTTCGCGGTCCGGGGCTGAATGACGGATTAAAAATACTGCAAAAAATTAAAACCGAACTCGACCTTCCAGTTCTGTCTGACGTTCATAAAGAAGAAGAAATTGATCCGGCGGCAGAAGTCCTCGACATCTTGCAGATTCCCGCGTTCCTTTGTCGTCAAACCGACTTGCTGGTCAAGGCCGCGCAAACAGGTAAACCCATCAACGTTAAAAAAGGCCAGTTCCTCGCACCGTGGGATATGAAAAATGTGGTGGTTAAACTTGAAGAAAGCGGTAACAGCAACATCTTACTCACTGAGCGCGGGGCTACTTTCGGTTACAACAACCTTGTCGTCGATATGCGGTCGCTGGTTCTAATGCGAGAACACGGCTACCCGGTGATATTCGATGCTACCCATAGCCTGCAACAACCCGGTGGACAAGGCACGACAAGCGGTGGACAAAGTGAGATGGTTCCCGATCTGGCACGCGGAGCCGTAGCCGTGGGTTGCGATGCCTTATTCATGGAAATCCATACCGATCCAAGCAAAGCACTCTCAGACGGACCCAATATGTTGCAAATCGATCTGCTCCCAGAGCTACTCGAACAACTGGTAATACTCGATCAGGTCGTAAAAGGTAAAACCGCGTCTCACTCAAACTAAAATCATGAAACGCTTCGTTGCCATACTAATCATGGGAACTTTGGGTTCCCTTATTTACAACCCCACGCAAGTTACTGCGCAGGGAACCTGGAAGCAACTGCCTGTAACACCCACCACCCGAACAGAAAACTCAGCAGTCCTTCTTGACGGAAAAATATACGTGTTAGGTGGGTTCACCCCTAAAGGCGCTACCACTCGTATCGATGTCTGGAATCCAGTGCTAAACAATTGGGGCATGGCTGTCCCGCTTCCGCAAGCGTTGCACCACACAACAGCGGCGGTGGTGAATGGAAAAATTTATGTTATTGGTGGATTCAAAAGTGGGCTCTGGAAGCCGGTCAGCACCACTTATGAATACGATCCCGACTTGCACAGATGGTCTAACAAAACTCCCATGCTAACCGCAAGGGGAGCGCACGCAGCCGCCGTCATCGACGGCAAAATTCATTTAGTGGGTGGAGCGCACCGAAAATTATTCAATCTCGTCAACAGCGATGCCCACGAAGTGTATGACCCGGCAACCGATTACTGGGAAATTTTACCGCCATTGCCCACACCCCGAGACCACCTCACCGCAACCGAGGCTAATGGCAAGCTATTCGTCATCGGCGGACGCATCGATGTGAATTATCACAATAACCTCAACTCCAATGAATCTTACAATCCGAAAATTAAAAAATGGACGAAACACGCTCCCTTGCCCACGGCCCGCAGTGGCATCACTTCCCAATTCTTAAACGGGTGGATTCATGTATTCGGCGGCGAATCAGGCGAAGGAACTTTCATAGAAAACGAAGGCTATAATCCAGCAAC
>CALJGH010000118.1 GCA_938073925.1 uncultured Nitrospinaceae bacterium | reverse complement strand
CTTATAGGTCAGGGGCTGGAGGAAAGGGCTTTTCTTGACCTGTTTGCGGGTACCGGCTCAATGGGTATTGAGGCTCTCAGCCGGGGTGCGGAAAAGGTATTTTTTGTCGAGAAGAACCCGAAAGCACAAGCCCTGATAACGCGCAATTTAGAAAAGTGCCGAATGACAGATCAGATAACCCGTTGGCAACTCCAGAAACAGGGGGCACTGCAAGCTTTATCGGTTTTAGAGGAGCAGGGCTCCCGGTTCGACTTTATTTATGTTGATCCACCATTTGCTGATGATCTTTACACGTCCACTCTTCTCAAATTGGAAAGCGTTTTGAAAAAGGATGGCTGGGTCATTGTTGAACATTTCCATAAGACTGAATTGCAAGAAAGTTATGGTAGACTAAAATCTTTTAAAGACAGGCGATTAGGCGATTCTTGCCTGTCATTTTTTCAAATGGAACTATGAGCGATTCAGAAAAAATAGCGATAGCGATGAGCGGCGGTGTCGATAGTTCGGTCGCGGCATCGATTATAAAAGAGAAGGGCTATGAGGCCGTTGGTATCTCCTTGCAGTTGTGGAACTACTCTGAGTCGGATAACCGGTTCGGTACATGCTGTTCTCTTGATGACCTTGGAGATGCTCGCCGTGTTGCCGAAAAAGTGGGTATTCCTCATTATATCCTCAACATGGAAAAAAAGTTCAAGGAAGAAGTTGTTGACTATTTCATTTCTGAATATATGCAGGCACGCACCCCGATTCCTTGCACGTTGTGCAACCAGAAATTAAAGTTCGATGAGATGATTCAGAAAGCAGAGTCATTTGGTGTGAATCGGGTGGCGACGGGACATTATGCTTCTATCGTCAAGCATTCTAGCGGCAAGTTTCTCGTTCGCCGAGGGCGCGACCGTTGGAAAGACCAGAGTTACTTCCTTTTCAACTTATCACAAGAACAGCTTTCGCGTCTGGAGTTTCCATTGGGCGATATGGATAAAAATGAAGTACGCGAGCGCGCCAGACAATTGGGATTGAATGTGGCGGAGAAAGCCGAGTCGCATGAAATATGTTTTATTCCAGATAACGATTATCCAAAGTTTATTGCAAAGCAATTAGACGATGATGCATTTAATGAAGGCGATATTGTTAACTCAAAAGGCGAGGTGCTGGGCAAACATAAGGGCTATCCTGCCTTTACGATTGGTCAGCGCAAGGGATTAAATCTAGGCGGACTCAAAGAGCCTCATTTTGTGACTCATATTGACCCGGTCAATAATCGCATCACAGCAGGGACTAAAAAAGAATTGGAGCGCGCAAACTGTTTCGTGGCTCAGGTCAACTGGTGTCTGGATGTTGAAGACTCTACCCGTGCCGATGTTCAGATTCGCTATCGACATCAGGGTGTCCCAGCTACGATCACAAAGTTAGAAAATTTCCGCGTTCGTGTGGAATTCGATCAGCCGCAGATATCTATCGCGCCGGGCCAGTCGGCAGTTTTTTACCAAGATGATTGTGTTATCGGCGGCGGGTGGCTTGAATGAGTCAGGAAGTAATCGTAGCAGTGGAAGCTGCATTGGCAGCAGGTAAGATTCTCCGCGATCGAGCAGACGACATGGGTAAAGTTTCTTTCAAAGAATTTTATGACCCTGTAACTGAAGTCGATCTTCTTGCTGAAAAAACGGTTATCGCCCGTATCAAAAAAACTTTTCCTGACCACGATATTCTAGCTGAAGAGTCAGGCAATGCTGAAGGCAGTGACTCAACCAGCAAATGGATCATTGACCCGTTGGATGGAACGCTGAACTATTCTCATGGCTATCCCTGCTATTGCGTTTCAATAGCTTTAGAGCAACAGGGCGAAGTGAAGGTGGGAGTTATTTATAATCCCTGCCTCGATGAATTGTTCGTTGCTGAAAAAGGCCAGGGAGCAATACTCAACGGCAAACCCATCCACGTATCAACTATTCCTACATTGCAAAAGAGTTTGCTGGTTACAGGTTTTGCGCCGCGCGTGGTGATGTCGGACAAAAATAATCTGGATCATTTCTGTAATTTTATGAAAGCCTGTCAGGCGGTGCGCCGCCCCGGCTCTGCGGCTATGGATCTGGTATATACAGCGATGGGCCGTTTTGAAGGGTTCTGGGAGCGTATGTTGCATCCGTGGGATGTCGCGGCGGGACTCTTAATCGTTCTCGAAGCGGGTGGCAAAGCCAGTAAATTTGATGGCAGCCCGACCAATATTTATGATCAGGAAATTCTCGTCAGCAACGGGCTTGTGCATAAAGAAATGTTAGATGTCCTGCAAAAAGGTCAAGTGTAACCCCTCCAATGGATCCGTCCATGAAAAAATTTTTCTTACTTTTCCTGATTTTATTCTTGCTGGCGGGGTGTCAGTCCACCAAGAGTAAAGATTGTGCCGGGTGTTCCTATGATGTGTTTCTATGGAAAACTGCGGTCGATACAATTGCATTAGCAAACTTTCCTGAAGAAGAGTTTAATGCGGTGGTGCATTACGCTGACTATTCAAATGCATGGGTAACTACGGGTAATGAAATTAACATTACTGCGAATTTGCTTCACGAGTTATCAAAAGAACAGCGAGTTGCAGTTGCGGCACATGAAATTGCGCATCTTAAGGCGGGGCATTACTACACCAAGCTCGGTGTTTCTATTCTGACTTCGATTGGGTTCTCAGTTTTAAATATTTTTGTTCCTGGTGCAGGCTACAGTGAATATCTGGTCAAACCTGCGTTGGTAGGTGGATTTTCGCGTCCTCAAGAATTGGAAGCGGATAAGATGGGAGTTGCATATTTAAATAAAGCAGGTTATTCATCTGAGTATTTTGTGCAACTCTTGGAAGTGTTTCGTGAAAAGTCAGGCGAAGAACCTGAAGAAGCCAGTTACTTTTCCACCCATCCGACGAATGAAGCACGGATGCAGCAGATTATGAAATTAAGTAAAACCAAAGATTGAGTGGATTATTTTTTTTGAGGCTTGTCGGGATCAACCAGATAGGTGTAGCCGTTCAGACCTTTTTTGTAAAGATTCAGGAAGTCATCCGCTTCTTTTTGTGTGACGATACCTCGTTGCACGCAACCGATGAGGAATCCGTCTATACGTCCTGCAAGTTCATCTGCTGAAAACTGGACATAGTCGAGCACATCCGTTACATTTTCACCTTCAATGATCTGTTCGTATTTCAATGTGCCATCGTCGTTAAGGGAAACGTGAACGGTGTTGGTATCTCCAAATAGGTTGTGCAGATCGCCTAAGATTTCCTGATAAGCTCCAGTCAGAAAAATGCAGAGAGGGTAGGTTTCGCCGGGTTCCAATTCATGAACGCGAAGGGTGCTTTCTGTCCCTCGGTTATTGCCTATGAAAGTATCTATCTTGCCATCCGAATCGCAGGTGATGTCTGCGAGTGTGGCATCGCGAGTGGGTTCTTCGTTCAACCGGTAAAGCGGAACCACTGGAAAGACCTGGTCAATAGCCCATGAATCTGGAACTGATTGAAAAACTGAAAAGTTGCAAAAATATTTGTCTGCCAATCGAGTTTTTAAACTGCGGATTTCATCTGGCATGAATTTCAGACGCGAACTCAACTTTTCTATTTTGCGGCAAATACCCCAGAAGATTCTTTCCGATATTGCCCGGCTTTCAAGGGAGATTAGGCCCATGAGAAACTGGTTTTGTGCTTCATCATTTAAATGCACAGCATCGTGCCATGATTCGTTTAGATTTTTATTGGAAGTTGAGTCGAGGACATAGAAAATTTCTTTAACCACTTCAGGAGCACCCTCTTCGATTTCAATCGTATCGCTCCATTCAGGAAAGCTTGTAACATCTAAAACATTAACCACTAGTATGGAATGGTGAGCTGTCATGGCACGCCCCGATTCGGAGATAATGTTCGGGTGCGGCAGGTTTTCCTTGTTACAAATTTCTAAAAGATGGTACACCACATCATTGGCGTATTCCTGTACAGAGTAATTTGTGCTGGACGCGAATGTTGAGCGAGAACCGTCGTAGTCGACTCCTAATCCACCGCCGACATCGATGTATTGAATGTTACAGCCGAACCGCATCAACTCAGAGTAGAACCGTCCCACTTCCTGCAAACTGTTTTTGATACGGCGTATATTTGTGATCTGACTGCCTAAATGGAAATGGATTAATTTGATGCAGTCGAGAATATTTTTGTCTTTGGCTATTTGCAGGGCTTCCATCAACTCGATGGAATTCAGGCCAAATTTGGAGTGTTCCCCCGCCGAAGAAGACCAACGCCCCTGACCGGCGCTCACCAGTTTGATGCGCAATCCTATATTGGGTTGTACGCCAAGTTCTTTTGCGACTTTTTCAATAATAGATAATTCGTTAAGCTTTTCGACTACAATAAAAACTTTTTTCCCCAGCCTCTGGCTCATCAATGCCAGTCGTATGAAGGCTTCATCTTTATAGCCATTGCAGATCAGCAGAGCTTCGGGATTATCGAGAATAGCCAGAATAGCGTGTAACTCGGGTTTCGACCCGGCTTCGAGTCCGATGTTGTAGGGCTGGCCGAATTTTACGATTTCTTCCACAACCTGCCGTTGCTGATTCACTTTGATCGGGTATACCCCGTGGTATTGGCCGTTGTATTCGTATTTTTCAATGGCTCGCTGAAAAGAATTAGCAAGATTGGCAATACTAGCTTTCAGAATGTCGGAAAAGCGGATGAGGGCGGGAAGTGAATAACCCTTGGCCTGTATGTCATCTACCAGATCTTTAAGGTCAATATTATGTTGGCTTTGGCGGTTGGGGCGGACAACGATATTGCCTTTGGTATTGATATCGAAATAACCCGCACCCCAGCCGTTGATATTATAATGTTCGCGAGCTTCGTCAATGGTCCACTTTGGCATTGAGATCGTTTCTTTTTGCTCTAAAAAGTTTGCGGGTTGATTTATTTAAATTACTCCAAAGCGCCTAAATGTCAATTGAAAACAAAGGGTTTTTGTGAGTTCCGAAACTGTGCTATAAATTCTGGATTGTTACATTGAATCAGCCATCCCAATAAGAGATAGAAAATGAAAATTGAAAAAGTTGAAGTGCAGGAAATTGCCCGTCAGTTTGGCACCCCTGTTTATGTATACAGCCTGGAAATTCTTCGTCAGTCAATAAACGAGATTAAAAAACTTTCTCCTGTTACCCGTTACGCGATGAAAGCCTCTTCTAATGTAAAAATTTTACAAGAGATGTTGGCTAATGGAGTCAAGATCGATGCGGTGAGTGTATATGAAGTTCAACGTGCTATACGTGCAGGTTACAAGGCTGAAGACATTTGTTTTACCAGTGACGTTTTTTTTAACGCCGATGACGTTAATTATTGCCTCGATAATAATATCTATTGTAACTGCGGCACACTGGGGATGGTTGAAGAGTATGGTCAAGCTTTAAAAAAACAAGGGTCGGGTTCCGCAAAAATATCTATACGAATTAACCCCGGTGAAGGGGCAGGGCATTCTAAAAAGACCAATACCGGTGGACCTTATAGCAAGCACGGTATCTGGTACCAGAATCTAGATGAAGTAAAACAATTATTAAAAAGATATAACCTGACTTTGTCAGGAGTGCATATGCATATTGGTTCCGGTGGGGATATGGAGCATCTCAAGCGCATTACTGGAAAGCTGGTGGATTTTGCCAAAGAGTTTCCAGATGTTGAGACGATCAATTTCGGTGGCGGATTGCCTTACCAATATGATCCCGATCAACCGCAGGAAGATATCTCCGGTTACAAATCCATTATTGATGAACGAGCCAAGGTTCTAAAGGAACATTTTGGTCGAGATATAGTCTGTGAAATCGAACCGGGGAGACGTTTCGTAGCGGGTTGCGGTTACCTGATCGGTGAAGTACGTTCGCTCAATCACACCTTCGATGAAGAAGGGAAACGAATCGACTATGTGTTGACCAATGTCGGGTTCTGTCATTTAATTCGACCGATGGCTTATGGCTCGTTTCATCCCATCTGGTTTGATGGCGAAAACCTGGGGTCGGAGCAGGATCTTATTATTGCAGGTCCAGTTTGTGAATCCGGAGATGTGCTGACACAGAAAGATGAAGAGCCGGTTCCACGAAAATTACCGATGCCGAAACCGGGGGATTGCATTGTTATAGGTGGGGCAGGGGCTTACGGGCATGTCATGTCCTCCAACTACAATTCGCAGCCTCTCATTCCAGAAGTGATTGTCGATGGCGACCAATGCACGCTGACCCGAAAACGTCAGACTCTGGATGACATCATGCAGGCTGAAATTTAAGGACACTAAAATAGCGGATCGATTTTTTGTGCCATCTGTACATCGGCGAGGGTTACACCACTTACCGTGTGTGTCCAATAGCGAATTGAAATGCGTTTGTAATTGATGATGATGTCGGGGTGATGGTTGTTTTCTTCGGCCGCTTCTGCCACTTTGCCGACAAAATCAATCCCTTCCATAAATTTTGAAGCGTGGTGTACTCGCTGAATATAAGGCACGCCTTTTTCGTTCTTGCCGGTTTTCCATTCGGGTGCCATCTCTTTTAGCTTTTCTTCCAGTTCCTGTTCGGTTAACGCAGTCTTTTCTACCATTATTTATCCTTTATGAGTTCTTCGAGTTTTTTTCGCAATGTAATTTCGTGAGTCTTGTAAACAAAGCTATCTTTTCCATTGATGCGTACTACAGGGATTTTCTCTTTATAATTTTCGAAAAGATCCGGATCTGATTCTATATCAACCATCGTCAATGATGCTGGAAAATCCGGCAATATTCGTTCAACAATTTTTTTAGCGTCATCGCACAAGCAACAATCTTTTTTCGTCAAAATCTCAATTTGAATTTGCATATTTGAAGCGGAAATAAAACAATATCCAGAAGCTTGTTGGTTAGAGTCCATTCTTAAAAGCCATGAATTATAGGCGCCACGCCGAGTGTTTACATGGAGTGGGTCATGGTGGTGACGGTGCCCCAGATGATAAGAGCGGCGAATGTTGCAATAAAACCTATCAGGACTATCATTGCGAGGGGACGCTTTTTCCAATAGCGTTCTTTGTTTTGGTCGACGATAGGTATAGCAGCTAAAAATCCTATGATGATCGGAGGTGCTACGATCAAAAAAGGCACCCATACATTTTCCAAAGCATATATCCAGACAAATTGCCACGGAGGCTTGGTGACTTCGAGGCCGAGTACCGGCTCTTCTCCCAAGGGCGGTGAAAGGGTAAGTGCAAGCAGACAAATCAAAAGGAAAATTCCTGCTCCTGATCTTCTCAGGTAAGCCATGTGTTGGGTGAAGGGTATATTTTTAGCAGGCTGCGTTGCATCGGGCAATTGCGATAGCTTGTGGTATTTGATATAGAACAAATGCAGTCCAATCATCATTATAGCGATGATAGGCAGCAGAGAAATATGCGCCATGTAGATTCTATTTAAAAGAGGGACACCTTGTGCAAACGCTTCTGTGAGTGGGAGACCGAAGACCCCCATCTGCTCTGCTACCCAAAGAAAATGGGCCAGCGCTTCATAAGCTTCCTGATCCCATTTAAGAACAGTTCCGGTGAATAACAGCGTAATCATCATCAGCATTATTCCGATTCCTATGAGCCAGTTGACCTCGCGCGGATTTTTATAAGATGCGGTGAAGAACACGCGAATGACGTGCAGGGTCATAGTGACCGTCAATACCTCTGCGGCCCAGAAATGAATACCGCGCAGGAACCAACCCAAATAAACCTGATCGGTAAGGTATTGCAGGCTTCGGTTGGCCCGTTCCGGATCGGGAATGAAAAATTGTGCGAGCAGAATACCGCTGATTACCAGAACCCCGAAGGACGATAAGGTCATCCCGCCGAGGGAATATTTTATGGAGTTGGAATGCTCGGGGATGTCGTATTCGAGTAAATGAAGGCCCAATCGGTCTTGCAAAATTTTTGTAAGTCCGTTGGCCATGCGTTCACTCTCCCGGTCGGATGAAGGTCAGTCCTGCAAAAAGGAGACCTGCGCAAAATGTTATGCCTGCGGCGATTCCGTAACCTTTGCTCGATATTTCTACTGTTTTTATTTTAGCCGCTTCCACTTTGGACATTTTATGGTCTACGTCTTCGTTGTGGCTACCTTCCATTTTTATGGCTTCATTAGGTTCGTCGGCAACAACTTCGCCCTGCACGAAAAGATCGGAAGGGGAGAACAGCCCAGAACCGCCAAACGGGTCTGGCTCTTTCTCTTCATTCGCGTACATGGGGTCTGTTGTAGATGATTCTGCTATTGGAAGAGGTTGTGATTCTTCTTTATGCCCACTATGCGCCATCGCATTTTCTGCGATAAAAATTAAGATAACTGCGATCAATAAGGAGAATCGATTCATAATCAGCTTCCCAATATCATTTGAGTAAAAGCTTCCAGTGTTTCATCGTTGGCCCAGTCTCTTGGACCAATGGCTTTGTGCCGGATGAGTCCTTCACGATCAACGATAAATGTTTCGGGTACACCGGTGGTTTTATAAACTCGTTTTGCAACTATGCTTTCCGGGTCTAACAACACGGGAAAGGTCAGATTGAATTTTTTCATAAAAGGTTCGATCAGGCTTTGGTCCTTATCGACACTTATAGTGAGCATTTCGAATCCATGTTCTTTGAACTTGCGGTACAGCTTTTCCATGGACGGCATTTCGACTTCGCAGGTGCCGCACCAAGTGGCCCAAAAATTTATAAACACCACCTTACCCCGGTAGTCTGAGAGTTTTACCTTTCCGCCAGCTAAAGTGGATAGCTCAAATTCAGGGGATATAAAAGCTTCCGCCGGATATTCGGTTTCAAAAGGTTTTAATTCGACCTTATTGAGGGACATCACGAACACAGATAAGAGTGCCGCTACCAAAAAGGTGTAAGGAATGTAGATGCTGACCGGCTTGTCTTGCGCTACGTTTTGCATTTTTAACTTAACTCTTAGTTGTTTAGAATTTTATTCTGGTTCTTCACCCGAAATAAATAAAGGAGCAAAAGTGTTTTTTATAATTGCTCAAGCGCGGCGATAAGGACGATAGAATTTCTTGTCTACTGCAATAACAATTTCGTCCAGGGTTTTGCCTTGATTGTATAAATCATAGGCATAAAAAACTTCATTCAGGCAAATATCACATTTAGAACCATGTTTGTTGGTGTAGCAGGTCAATAATGTTTTATGATTGTGATTTTTTTTGCAGTAGCAGTAGCAAAATAAGCTGTCGAGTACTTTCGGTATCTCGGCTGCAATTCGATAAGCCTCTGCCACTTTCCCTGTAAAAACGGCATCGGTTAAAATCGGACGAGTCTCGATCAAAATTCCTGTAGCCGGTGCCACAGGCTGAACTTTTACCGATGTGTTAGTGCCAACATATACTCCCGCCACCACGATGCAGACAAAAATAACCATGGCCAGGGTAGAGACACGTTTTTTAGTTTTATTAGATGTGTTGGATTTCTTTTTAGCCATTTTTCAAATATGTCCTGATGGATTGTGGGTTACTTCTAATTATATGGACTGCCGCCCTCTGATTCAACTAAAACCATTGGTATTGGCTCAGAGTGTTATGCAGCAAGATTTGAGTGTTGGGCCTCTGGAAAGAGTTGGTTTGACTAGGTCTTTTTCCAGAGGCCATAAGAGTTAATGTTAGCGAACTAATCAGTGAAAAGCTCAAAAACCCATTTTAGCTTTACGGGAATAGACCTAACCCCAACGGGCGAGGCCCGGCTAGCGGATGGCTTGGTACCATTTTGTCAGGATGCGAGGTGGGAACCCCAGTTCGAATAAGGTCGCAATGAGGATGTTTCTTAAAGTCGTGAACCAGATGCCTTCTTGCATCCATCTGCGCGGTGAGGTGAAGGCTTTTTCCTTGAGAATAATTACCGGCCCCAATTTTCTCAGCCGCTTGAAGAAGTCGATATCCTCACAAATGGGGAACTCAGTAAATCCGTCCATCTGTTGGAATGTTGAATTCTTCACAAAGAAGGCCTGGTCTCCATAAGCCATCCCCAAATATTTCGAGCGCAGATTTGCCAACCGGGTGATCAGTCGCAAAGACCATTTATCAGAATCAATGCAAAACGAGAAGGCACCGCCGATTTTTTCAGAGCTTTTCAATGAGTGTAGCATTTTTTCGTAGCTGTTAGGCTCGATGCGACTGTCGGCATGAAGGAAAAGGAAAATATCCCCAGTAGCGATTCGCGTTCCCGCGTTCATTTGTAATGCCCGCCCAGCAGAACCCTTTACTATATGTTCGGTGAACTTCTCAGCAATTTCCAAAGTATTATCATCGCTTCCGCCATCGCTGACAACGAGTTCGTGGGGGCAAAGTTGTCGTATTTGAGTCAGAGTTTCGTTTAAAACCTGCGCTTCGTTGAGGGTGGGAACAATGATTGAAACTTTCAATAAACTATCCTTATAATTTAAGGTCAATATATTATAGAATAGGTGGACATTAAACTAATTATCCTTAACGTCGGCGGTTATGTTAGCGCATTTTATAGACTCCAGATCATTCCAGTGCGGTTATTTTCAAGACCGTCAGTCTCTTTTCGAAGAATATCTTCTGGAAGATGTGTCTGAGACAGAGTTCGAATATCTATTGGCGCATGGGATGCGTCACTTTGGGGACTACTTTTTTCGTCCCCGTTGTCAGAATTGTTACCTGTGTATTCCTATCCGCGTGCGTATCAACGAATTTAAAATGACACGCAACCAGAAACGTGCGTTGACCTCGTGCAAAGATATCAAGATGAAAATCGGTGACCCGGTTTATACAGAAGAAAAGTTCAGACTTTACCTAACACATAAAGAAAGGTTTAATTCCTTGCAGGACGATGTGGAAGACGAACAAAACTTTCGGATGTCATTTTATGTCAACACTCCGTTCGGCATCGAGTTTGAATACTATCAAGATGGAAAATTAGTCGGCGTGGCCTTGGGCGATAAAACTTCTAAATCGTTTTCCGCTATCTATACTTTTTATGAGGTGCCGAATAAGAGAATGAGCCTCGGCACCTACAGCGTATTAAAGCAACTTGAATTTGCGCGCCAGTCTGGAATGAAATATTTTTATCTCGGATATTATATCTCCGAAAATGCTTCTCTGACATACAAGTCCAGCTTCCGTCCTAATGAAGTTTATATGGGGAGAGAATGGCGTCGGTTTAGAAATGCCGCTGGGGATTACCTGATTTCCAAAAAACGTTTGCAATGGAAAAACTCCGAGCTACTCGTCAAAGCCGCCTCCACCACCATAACTCCAGACTAGCCAGCGTGACGCTGGACTCTCTATAGGTCTATTCTCGTAAAACGAACGTTCACCTTAAAGCTTCTAGAAATGTCTTTTGTTTTTTTAGTTAAAGGGTGCTCTCTATCCACAAGCTCAAGTGTACTTGTTTCGCAGTATAAAGAATATAGACCTATTATCTGTCCCTTTAAGGGACTAGATGATGTCGGTGAAGACTAGGACCATCCAGATGACTAGGAGGACGTTGAAAACCACTCCTACGTGGAAGAAAACGTTGAAAAACTTAGAATGGCTGTATTCGTATTCCTCTTCTTTATTCTCTGTCATAATCAGTCAATCCATTACCAGGGTGGTCAAACGTTTGGAAAGCTCCGAGCCGCGAATCACTTTTCTTGTCGGGCGTTCTATATAATTAAGACTCATATAAAGACGTTCGAGTTTCATAAAAGTTGGCGAATCTGCAATGGCTTGCCCACCTTCATCGCGTATTTCGTTCCTCCAGATGCTCAACGCCGTCAGATTTTTTAGATAAGGTGAGTTGGCAATCGCCATCGCGCCTGGGTTGCCCATTTTGTTGGAACATAAATACAGTTTTTCAAGCTCCGCTAGATGTTTGCTTGCGGCCAGCGCATTTATGCCCTCATCCCCGATATCTGTGCTGTCGAGATGCAAGGCTTTCAATCTTGGCCACTTACCGGATGTGGCGATGGAACGAGCACCTTCTGGCCCGATTGGATTCGAATCGAGAAATATAATTTCCAAATTTTGCAAATTGGGAGAATCAGCTAAAGCGGCGGCGCCTGCAGGGCCGATATTATTAGCTTCGAACATAATGCATTTTAAGTTTTTCAGCAGGTCGGCTTTGGCTAGGACTTTTGCTTCTTCATCGCCAATAATATTGTGGTTGAGGTAAAGCGATCGTAGTCCCGTCAAACATTTTACTTGAGAAAGAACTTCGATGGAATCGCCGCAAAGTTGGTTCTGGCTGAGATAAAGTTGTTCCACTCCAGACAAATCTTTGCTTGCCGCCAAAAGACGCAATTCTTCGATGCCGATATTTTTATCTTCCAAATCTAAAAGTTTGCCATCGTCAACGAGGTTTGCTGATATGGTCTGTTCGAAACTTACATCTTTCATTGAGAAACGTCCGGGAAATTATTGTTTTTGAAGGGCTACTTTAATGGATTTTATTTAAAAGATCAAATAGGGGATTCGTTATAATGAGTAGAACCATATGAACCAGACTTAGGGGGTAAAATGATTATAGGGATCCCAAAAGAGATCAAGACCGATGAATACCGTGTTTCCATGACCCCCGCAGGCGTGCACGACCTGATCGCAAACGGACACAAAGTACTGGTGGAAAAGCTGGCAGGGGAGGGCAGTGGCATCTTAGATCAGGATTATCATGATCAAGGGGCCAAAATCGTTTCCCAGAAAGAGGTTTTTGAACAAGCGGAAATGATCGTCAAGGTCAAAGAGCCTATTGCCGAAGAGTTCCCCCTACTTCGTGAAGGGCAGATACTTTATACCTATTTGCACCTTGCACCAGCTCCCGAGTTGACCCAAGCTTTGCTCGACAGAAAAATTATAGGTATCGCATACGAAACCGTGCAGTTGGCAGATAAGTCCCTGCCTCTACTCATTCCCATGAGTGAAGTGGCAGGAAGGATGTCGATACACGAAGGCTCGAAATATCTCGAGCGTGAGAATGGTGGACGCGGTATTTTACTTGGCGGAGTACCCGGAGTTGATCCCGGTCATGTGGTCATTGTCGGCGGCGGCATAGTGGGAGCCAATGCCGCAAAAATGGCGATCGGTACCGGAGCATCGGTGACGTTACTCGATATCAGCCTGCCACGATTGCGTTATCTCGATGACATTCATGGCAGTCGACTGAAAACTTTGATGTCGAACAAATTCAATTTGATTGAGTCTTTGCGCACAGCTGATCTCGTTATCGGGGCTGTCCTGATCCCCGGTGCCCGCGCTCCCCGACTCATTACCCGCGATATGTTAAAGGAAATGCAACCGGGGTCGGTGATCGTCGATGTCGGCATCGACCAAGGTGGAATGTTGGAGACTTCGCGACCGACCACACATAGCGACCCGATTTTTGAAGAAGAAGGGGTAGTCCATTATTGTGTTGCCAATATGCCCGGTGCGCTTGCACGAACATCTACGTTCGCGCTCACCAACGCTACATTCCCTTATGCTCTAAAACTTGCAAATGAGGGCTATAAAAAAGCTATGACCGACGACCCCGCACTCAAAGACGGACTCAACGTCTGCCTCGGCTCGATAACACACCCAGCAGTAGCAACAGCACTCAACAAAGAATTTGCTGAACCGGATAAATTTTTGTAAGGCGGTCACATTTACTCCTCATTCTTAACTTCAAGCATATTTTTGGTGCCGGACTCATAGCGGGCATTGGTTTTACCATGTTAATTTTTATCGCTGAATTGGGTTTCGCACACCACCCCGAAGACCTCTTGATGGAAAAAACGGGAATAATTCTAGCCTCTCTCGTTGCGAGGATTGCCGATAATGTCTGGCTGAGCCTCTCCCGCCCCCCTACCTTCAAAAACTTAATTTACAATCTGAATATTTTTGGAGAATTGATCTCCCCAGCCTAAAGAAAAAATAACAGGGTAGACAATCTGACACCCTTATTGCTTTCTTTAACTTCCTTATTCTGAGACGGGTCATAATGAATAGTTATATTCCACTATCTAAGATTAGGAGATTTATGACAGAACATAATTTAGGGAAATGGCAACATGTTCACGATGGGCATGGAAAAACATTTACCGTCGGGGAGTATAAAATAGCGATGTTTAGCGTTGATGGTGAGCTTTATGCTTTTGACGATGAATGCCCGCATGTGGGAGCTTCTTTGGGAGACGGTAAACTAAACGGTAAACTGGTGACCTGCCCCGCCCACGATTGGCAATTTGATATCACAAATGGAGAATGTATTACTCTCGATAGGTGTGATGACGGGTGTTATGTTGACACATATCCGGTAAAGATAGAAAACGACGAGATAATTATAAGCTTGCCTTCTTAAACCATATTTTGATTGATTCTATTTCAAATAAAAAAAGTAACCTTCCTGGTTAATTGATTTATTGGCTCTTATTTGGGCCGGTTGATTAAAGGTTTTTAAGCTGGTATTAAATAGCATTATGAGCAATTTTGTTCACCTTCATCTCCATACTTCCTATAGTTTGCAGGACTCTTCCATTCGTCATGATGCGTTGATCAAACGCGCGGTGGAGTTTGGTATGCCTGCCGTTGCTATGACCGACCACGGCAACATGTTTGGCACTGTCGAGTTCTATAACACGGCAAAAAAAAACGGCATCAAACCTATTATCGGTTGTGAGGTCTATGTCGCCCCTGAGAGCCGACACGAAAAGAAATCTAAAGACGGTCTGCGCGATGCTTCCTACCACCTCATTCTGCTTTGTGAAAATGAAACGGGATACAAAAATCTGCTACGTCTGGTCACCAAAGGTTATCTGGAAGGATTCTATTACAAGCCGCGAATAGATAAAGAACTACTGGCAGAATATTCTGAAGGATTGATCGCTTTAAGCTCCTGTATTCGTGGTGAGGTAGCACACAACGTCAACCGCGAGAACGTGCCGCGTGCCACCAAAGTTGCCGCTCAGTATGCGGAGATTATGGGTCCGAACAACTTCTTCCTCGAATTGCAAAATCATGGAATGGAAAGTCAGGATCGCATCAACTGCGATATTGTGGCCATAGGTAAAAAACTCGATATCCCCATCGTCGCAACCAACAACTGCCATTATATGGATCGCAAAGATTTTCGCGCCCATGAAATATTGCTCTGCCTGCAAACGGGAAAAACCATTAGCGATCCTTACCGCATGCAGTATCCGGCGGATGAATTTTATTTCAAGTCTGCTGGCGAAATGATCGAGTTGTTCAAGGACACACCCGAGGCCATTGAGAATACCGTTAAAATTGCCGAACGGTGCGAGTTGGAGCTCGAGTTCGACAAGCTCAACCTGCCGGACTACCCCGTCCCTGAATCTTTCACTCTGGAAACTTATCTGGAAGATCAGTCACGCCAGGGTCTCAATTTACGTTATGAAGAGTTGAAAAAGTTGGGCATCAAATTTGATAAAGCGGTCTATGAAGCGCGATTGGATGAGGAGTTGGGCATCATCAAACGAATGGGATATCCGGGATACTTCCTTATTGTTTGGGATTTCATTCGTTATGCCAAGGAGAGGGACATTCCGGTTGGCCCGGGTCGTGGTTCGGCGGCGGGCAGTGTCGTGGCCTATGCGTTGAGGATCACGGATATTGACCCGATGCAATATGACTTGCTGTTCGAACGGTTTTTGAATCCGGAACGGGTGAGTATGCCCGATATCGATATCGACTTTTGTATGAACGGACGCGAAGAGGTCATCAAATATGTGACCGAAAAATATGGTGGCAACCAGAACGTGACGCAGATTATTACCTTTGGCAGTATGAACGCCAAGGGGGTGATCCGTGATGTGGGACGTGTGCTGGATATGCCTTATGGTGAGGTGGACAAACTTGCCAAGCTGGTTCCGAACAAACTGAACGTCACTTTAGATGACGCCTTCAAGGAAGAAAAACAATTCGACAAGTTGCGCAAGGAAAGCACCAAAATTGCGGAGTTGCTGGATATTGCTAAAAACCTGGAAGGATTGCAACGCCATTGCTCTACTCACGCAGCGGGTGTGGTGATTTCGTCAAAAGCGTTGACGGAGTTCTGTCCTCTTTATAAAGGTGGCAATGACGAAGTGGTGACGCAGTATGCGATGGCTAGTGTTGAAAAACTAGGCCTGCTCAAAATGGATTTTCTCGGTCTGCGTACGCTGACTGTTATCCACCACGCGTTGAAGCTCATCAAGCAGTCCAAAGACAAGGTTCTGGATGTCAGCATGATTCCTCTCGATGATCCGGCTACTTATAAACTTTTATGCGATGCCAAAACGCTAGGTGTTTTTCAGTTGGAAAGCTCCGGCATGCGCGATCTGTTGAAGAAATTAAAACCGGATTGTTTTGAAGATATTATCGCTTTGCTGGCAATGTACCGTCCGGGTCCTCTGGAAAGCGGCATGGTGGATGACTATGTGAAACGCAAGCATGGAACCATGGAACTCAAATTTGATTTGCCGCAGTTGGAAAGCATCCTCAAAGAAACTCAGGGAGTAATTCTTTATCAGGAACAGGTTATGAAGATTGCCAGTGTTCTGGCGGGATTCAGCCTAGGCGACGCTGATCTGTTGCGCCGGGCGATGGGTAAAAAGAAGGCCGAAGAAATGGCTGCCCAACGCGAGAAGTTTATGTCGGGGTCGGCTGATAAAAAAATCGATGCTAAAAAAGCAGAAAAGATTTTTGACTTGATGGAAAAGTTTGCAGGTTACGGATTCAATAAATCTCACAGTGCGGCTTATGCTCAGGTTTCTTACCAGACGGCTTATCTTAAGGCTCATTATCCGCTAGAGTTTTTTGGTGCGTTGATCACCAGCGATATGGACAACACGGACAAGGTGCTGCGCTATATCCACGATTGTCGCGAAATGAAAATTACGGTACAGCCACCGGATGTGAATGTGAGTCATCGCGGCTTTTCAGTTTCGGATAACAAACTCGTGTTCGGACTCGGAGCAATAAAAAATGTCGGCAGTAAAGCCATCGATAATATTATTGAAGCTCGTGAAGGATTAGAGAAATTTAATTCCTTAAGCCAGTTATGTGAAAGTGTGGATTTGCAACTGGCAAATAAACGTGTATTCGAGAGTCTGATTAAAAGTGGTGCTTGTGATTCGTTGGGGCATGGCCGAGCGCAAATGTTGAATGATCTACAGGCTTCAATGGAGCAAGGGCAGGCTAAACAGCGCGATCAACAACTCGGCCAGTCGAGCATGTTTGATACTTTCGCCGAAGAGGTGGTTCCGGAGGAAAGTAACGGAAACAAGTTGGAAGAGTGGGATGAGATCGACCGCTTAAAATTTGAAAAGGAGAGTATCGGATTTTATATAACCGGTCATCCGTTGGACAGATTCACCAAAGATCTTTCCTGGTTTACAGATGCAACTTCGGCATCGGTTGCAGAGGCGGGCAGTAGCAAGTCGGTTAGTCTGGCGGGTATTCCCATCAAGAATCTACCCAAGACAACGCGCAAAGGCGACAAAATGGGGATCGTTACTCTGGAAGATTTACATGGGTCGATTGAAGTCATTTTATGGCCTGAAATTTACGCTGAAGTGGAATCCCTTATACTTGCGGAAGAACCTATTCTTGTAAAAGGGGAAGTGGATTCAGAAGGGACTATGCCTAAAGTCATCGCCAAAGAAGTGTTTCCATTAATCCAGGCGAAGCAACGGTTTCAGGGTAGGGTGATGATCCATTTCCGTACTTTAGGGCTTGAGAAACAAACACTTATGGCTGTTAAGGATATCTTAGCGGCACATAAGGGTAACAATGATACAAGACTGCATTTTGTTTCCCCCGATAATAATGAAAGAGTGGTCACCGTGTCGCAAGACCTTCGCATCCAACCCTCTGATGAAGTGATTGAGGAGATTCAATCTTTATTAGGCGAAGACGCAATTGTATTTGAGTAAACCTGAGACACGCCCGGTGGTGACTCGTCGCTATTTCATTTTCTCTTTGATCAAACCCAATATTGTATCTGCAACAGAGGTCGCTTGATCTGAAGGGACATGAAAAGGGATTTTCAAGATATCCCCACTCTTGGAAGTAATTTCAATAATATTTGCTTTGAGGAAGCCTGCAAAAAGTCC
>CALJGH010000117.1 GCA_938073925.1 uncultured Nitrospinaceae bacterium | reverse complement strand
AGGGTTGTTCTTCGTGCGACGGCTTAATATCTGGATCACACGTTCGATTTCTTTAGCTCGCCCAACAATCGGGTCAAGCTTACCATCCAACGCCATCTTGGTAAGGTCGCGACTGAATTCATCCAAAGTCGGAGTTTTACCAACTTCACGATTAGCCTCGGTGGGCTCTTTGAACATTTCAACAATTTTTTCACGAACATCATCAAAGAACATTCCAAAACTGTTGAGCACTCGACAAGCAACCCCTTCTTTCTCCTTCAAAAGACCTAAAAGCAGATGCTCCGTGCCAATATAATTATGATTTAGCGAACGTGCTTCCTCTACAGCAAACTCCAATACTTTTTTGGCTCGCGAGGTAAATGGAATGTCGCCAATGATCAGAGAATTGGAACTTCGAGGCAAGCTCTTCTCCAATTCTTTTTTAAGCTGGGTCAGATCTACTCCGCTTTTTTGCACAATGGCTACAGCTATGCCACCACCGTCTTTGATAACGCCTTGTAAAATGTGCTCTGTACCTAAATATTCATGGCGGTAAAGTTCTGCTTCCTCGCGAGCGAGGATGATAACTCTACGCGCTCTCTCAGTGAATCGCTTAAACATGATTCAACATTCCTTAAAAAAAAGCGGATTTATAATTTGAAAGAGACCCACATTCGACTTCAATGTGAGGCAACATCCTGTATTAATTCTGGTTTAAGTCGATGTCATATTAACAAATGATATCAATTATATAAAGGTTTTATTTAGAACCTGAACGCAACACATAAACCACCAATAATAAAGGAGTTATTCCAGCCCAAACGGTCATACAAAACCTGTTTTTTTGGCCTTTAACATCCTATTTATCGGCAAATTTTTATCTTTACTTTATCTTTACTAAAGACAAACTCTTTTTACTAAAATTAGCCTCAGTGGGCAGAATAGTAGGCTTATCAGCTATAACTCGCATCCTTATGAAAACAAATGACAGCAGCGGTGGTGCTCGGAGGATAAAACTCATTGGCATCCGTCAAAGTCACTCCTAAATCTTCTGCTCCCAAGGCATCCCATATAATGGAATTGCCTTTAAGGTTTGTCAAGGCAGGGTAACCTGGGCTGTACCGTTGCCCACGATTCTCTTTTTTGTAACCTGCTCTTGTTCGTAGCAATTGATGAATATATTCCGCCATATCCTCAGCCACCCTGTCACTCAAACCCTGCAAATACAAAGCAGATTCGCTATCGTTTTGATCTTTAAGCGATTTTATTCCCGCCTCCACCCCAATACCCGCAGTAGTGATTTGCAAACCAATAGCATCCAACTGACCGGATTCGACCGAATGAAAATATTGGCCAATAGAAAACTTATCTTTTCTCCCCTTGCCAATACACAAATCAAAATTAAACCGGCCCAGCTCTTTCTCTTTTTTTTCGGATTCATAAAAAACCACTTCATCGCCATCCGCCTGTGCCGGGAAAATTCCAAAACGAGCCTTTGGAATGATCCAACGATTTTGCTCGGCCTTTTCTACCCACTCTTTTTCCAGCCTCTGCAACTGCTCAACCGTAATTCCCTTTTGTATCCAACTCGATTTTTTTCCAAACTTCCAGTTCAATGAATAAAGGCTTTTTCTATCCAAAGACATTTTATGCAATTTAAATTCTACCTTTTGCGTTCCATATCCTTCAGCAGGCACTTCATGATGACGAAAGCTCACTTTTCTTCTCGGCAAAGTTTCCAGCAGCTTGTCCTTCTCCTCCTTAATGCCTTTGGCTTTCTGATATTGGATAAGCAGAGACTGTTGGTTTTCCTTTAACAACACAGGCCTTTTTTCTTTATCCATCAAAAGCCCCATTGTGTTGACACCATCCATACCACTGTCGCAATAAAAAATATTGTCAAGAATAGCGGATGTGTCATCGCTTCCCTGCATGGCAACATAACCCGCATGACGAAGGTTCACCGGTGCTCCGCCAATGAGAATGGGGATTGAAAATTTTTCCTCGGTCAACATACGCGCAACCGTTATCATATGATTTGAAGTTTGCACTAAAAGCGCGCTCATGCCAATGGCATCTGCTTTTTCGGCGCGCGCTGTTTCGATAAATTTTTCCAAAGGCACCTGCACACCGAGATCAATCACCCGGTAACCGTAATTTTCGAGAAGGGTTTTAGCAAGGTCTTTACCAATGCTGTGCACATCCTGATACACCGTGCCGATCACCACCACACCTTTATAGTCGATCGCCGCGCCTGGCTCGACACCACTTTGAAATCGCATGAAGGATTCAAGAAACTGCATGACATGGCGCATCACATCAGCACTTTTTAATAAATGCGGCAAGCTCACTTCGCCGCGACCAAACGCATCACCCAACTCACGCATAGACTTCATTAGGTGACCGCTGATGAAATTCAACGGTTCATGCTTATCAATCGCAACTGCGACATCGGCAACTATTTTGTCTTTATAAGGAAATTCTCCGCCTTCTTTTGTTATGACTCCATCTTGCTTTTGCTTAAACCCATCTTTAATTTTCTGACAAATACTATCTTCTAAAGAAAGATCGTCGTAATCGATTTTTTTAGCCTTGATCCCGGTTTTTTTCGTCTGCGCTATTTGCTCTAACTCTTCAAACGCAGTCATATCACGGTCGAGAATCACTTTTCGAGCCAACACCACATCGCTTTCCGTAAGGCTTTCGAGGGGCACATAGTGGTTAGGATTCAATATCGCGCAATCCAATCCCACCTTTCTCGCCTCATCCAGAAAAACGCTGGTCAAAACTTTTCGCATATAAGGTTTCGAAGCTAAACCATTGGTCAAGTTACCAACGCCAATGCTCGTCTTTAAATCAGGATGAATCGCTTTTATTCGCGGTAGGCATTTCAAGGTTTCAGCGCAGAAATTTAATCCTTCCACCGACTCTGAGCCGATGGGGTAAGCGTTAACATCCATCAGAATCTGGTCGGGAGTCACATTGTGTTTTTCTTTCGCCTGCTTAACAATTTCCGCAGCCAATTCATATTTTTCATCCGCCGTCTGACCAGGCCCTTCAGGACCATTCACCAAAGCCACATAAACCGGATGATGCTGACGGGTAATCGACAAAACCGCATCGAGCTTGCTCACGCCCTTTTCATATTCTTCAAGACTGATAGAGTTGATAATGGGCCTGCCAGGATAAAACTCGATAGCCACCTTCAACGCTTCAACCGAAAAAGAATCGATGCACATCGCTCCCTTAAAGTCACTGGTGGTCTCATAAATCACCTCTGGCAAAACTTTCTCTGTTTCAACAATATTACTGTCCATACAAACATCAATAATGCCGATACCAAGGTCTTTAACCTGCTCTTCAACAACCTCCTCCAAAACTTCCCTTTGAATCTCATCATCACGCTCCACCGCTTCGCGAACTTTTTTACTACCGCGCACGTTTAATCTTTCACCTATTCGAATCAAAGCTTCGGAACTGTCTAGTGATATGGCCTCTTGTGGACCCGATACAAAAACTTTTTTAGCTATTTCTTTCCTGCTGGGAACCAACCCCTTCAAACGTTTCGATATTGAGCGAATATGTGCCGGTGTTGTTCCACAACACCCACCAATAATTGAAACTCCTAAATCTTTAACAAAGCTTTCTACATAATCTGCCATATCTTCCGGTTCGAGCTTGTAGCAAGTCTTACCATCTTCCGAAACCGGCTGACCGGCATTAGGAACAATGGAAAGCGGCAAGCTACTAATCCGGCTCAATTTTTCGACTGTTTTCTGCATCAGTTCCGGACCCGTATTGCAATTGATCCCAAAAGCAGAAATGCCCATACCTTCTACCGCTACAAGAGCCGCATGGATGTCGGTGTTGAATATTTGCATTTTGGAAAATCCATCCACCGTCACTTGCGCAATGATGGGAAGTCTTTTGCCTGATTCTTCAAACGCTTTGTGGGCACCCATAATCGAGGCCTTCAATTCCAAAATATCCTGTTGTGTTTCGAAGAGAAGCACATCGGCCCCGCCTTCAATCATCCCTCTTACTTGCAGAAAATTGTTATCCACAATTTGATCCCAATTGGCTTTATTGAGATCGGCTTCGGTTTTGGAAAGAACATAATTGGAGGGACCAATGGAACCCGCCACGAACAAGGGCCGACCATCGTATTCCGGCTCATCTTTATAGCGATCAATGGCTTTTCTGGCAATCCGGCAACCTTCAACATTTAGATGGTGCGTGATAGCCGAGTAATCCGATTTTTTTAAATCCAGTCCCTGTGGAATCGCGTTGATATCTGCAAGATCGATTTGAGTAAAATCAAATTCTTTTAATCGTAAAGGTGACGCACCAAAGGTATCGGTTTCGATCAAGTTGGCACCTGCGCGCAAATATTCTAAATGAATCCCTTCCAAGTCATCGGGACGTGAAAAAATCAACAAATCCGTCAGCATTTTGAAAGCCGGACCGCCGAAAGCGGCATCATCCAATTCCAGATTCTGCACCATGGTGCCCATAGCACCATCCAACACAAGAACCTGCTTTCCTAAAACATCCTCAAATTTCATATTCAACTCATTTTGTGATTTAAAAAGGACAAACGAAGGGGAACAACCTACTAAAATTCAAATTACTAGGAAATCAATAGGTTTTCAATGACATTATTCAAGCTATAAAGTGGCCTTAAATCGTATGATCAGACAGATGGCGCAAGACTAAAATCCGTTTCACAGGTTTTAATATGTAAGTCGCGTTTTGGGAAAGGTATGCAAACATCTGCATCTCTAAATTCCTTATCAATAGCATATCTTAAATCAGAAAAAATCCCATCTGTAGTCCAAAGTTCGTTTACCCAGAACGTTTAATTAGGATTCGCATCGACTACACCCTATTTATTTGAATAGTCAAAGCATCACACTAACAATTAAAGACAATTTAAAATCGAAGAATTAAAGATTAATTGCAAACCTCAGCCCAATTGAAGCGGCATTACCCGCCCCTTTGAACTGAGCAGGATTAAACACATACTGGAAGTCAGGTTGTAACAAAATACCAGAACCAGCATCGTATTGGTAGGTTAGTTCCAACAACACTTCTGTCTCTTCAATTAATATCTGGCTCTGTTCTTGTTTTTGCTTGAAACCCTCACTGAAACGATCCATCGAAACACCCAACCCAATTTTATCTTCGGGTCGATTGTTAAAAAGACCTTGGTAAACCAAGCCACCATCTAAATACAAATCGATTTTATTGACATTCTCTTCTGCGATTCCAATACGGAAAAAAGAATAAAGTCCTTGAGAGGTCGACCCTTCTTCCAAAAAGAGTGTTGCATCCACGAAAGTATAAATTCCGTAAGTTCCAGATTGTTGAACGGGGTTTCCGCTGGCATTGACCTTCACCTGATCATCCAGATCCGTTGTATAAACCCATGCGCCTAAACCTGCTTTGTTCAATCCTTTTATTTCATCTGGCGATTCGTAGCCGATTTCATTAGCTATCAGCAAACCGTCATCGCTGTTTAAATCTATCTGAGTTCCATTTGTTGGGTTAGTCGGGTCTCCTGAAACTCCATCGAGAACAGCCCCCATATAATACAAAGAGGGGGTTGGATTTACTTTAATCCGTGACGCCAACGAGGTAGCTGGAAAAGTGGACGGTCCGTTTTTACCCGTTTCGGATAAATCTTGACCGGTCCCAAATGCTCCATTGACAAACAATTGCGCCGTAGGCCGTATATCGAATTCTCCAGTCAAATCATAGAGTCCAAAAAGAATGGACACCTGATCTTCTAAAAAAGATTGTTCGTACCAGAGTTCAAAAAATTTGAATGTGTCGGGAGCGGCAATACTACTAACGTCATGAGCCGATCCTACATTTTCTAAAAAGTCGTTTCCGTGACTTCCAATTCCAAAAATAAAAAATTGCGCCCCTTCCAAACCCACAAGGCGGTTGGCGTCAAGATATAATGCCAACCCCAAAAGTCCGGTGAAATCGGTTCTTCGATTCAGCCCACCAGAAACCAACGAGAACAAATCGCCAAAGTATTCCACTTCAAAATCCACGCCCTTTTCGTATAACTTTGTTCGCAAACCATTCCAATCACCAGTCAAGGTTCCGGACTTAAAATTACGATCCATCTTATGTAACTTTGTTTGCAAACTATGCCAATCACCAGTCAGGATTCCGGACTTAAAATTACGATCCATCTCATGTTTTCCACCTTCCGGATCCTGAGCACAGAGCCTTGAAACATCTAATGAACCAATAAAGTTTAAAATTAGGAAAACAGTTAATAAACTATGTTTTAGCATAAACAAAAAAGGGGCGGGCAAAACATGCAGGTTTTACCCTTAGGAAATATTAAGTCTCAAAGTTACTACCTAGTTAGACTTATG
>CALJGH010000116.1 GCA_938073925.1 uncultured Nitrospinaceae bacterium | reverse complement strand
CATTCCCATGAATGAGGTTGCACGATATGTGCGAGATGGTATCGAAGCAAAAGGTCAAGAAAATTTTCGCAAAGAACTGATCGTTCTCGGAAAGACTAAGGCAGAAATTGATATATGGTTTGAGTTCACTCGTTTTTCTCTTAAAAATAAAGAGCGCCCTTTAAAACTAAAATCCATATTAAAATCTATTAAAGACTCGGCCTCTTTTATTGATTCTTATGTTTCTTTAGCTCAGAAAATTGATCGTCTTGAAATCGATGACTCCATTAAGAATAATTCCGTTAAAAATCATGTTATAGAGCTATCCAGTAAAATTGAAAGCTTCTTCAAATCTGACCCCTATATGGATCAAGCTTTAACAGAAAATGCGAAGATTCCCTATTACGATATCAATGAGAGTTCTGGCGGTTCCTGACTTTTCCAAAGAATAATATAAATATACAAAGAGGTTAAAATTATGGGTAACTTTTTAGTCATTGGCGGAAGTGGTGTTATGGGGCAGGCCGCAATTAAGGCGGTTCGTAAAAAATTTGGTAGCGATGCCAACATCATTGCAAACTGGTTCGGAAAAGAGGATCCAGAATTCACAGTTGAAGGAGCAGATAAAACTATTTTTGGGGATATTTCAGATAAGAACTGCATGGACAAAATCAAGTCTGAAAACACCGGACATTTTGACTATATGTTCTACGCCACTGCTTTAGGTGAAGTGGGTGTCCCCATAAAAGAAGCAGAGTCAGAATCTATAGCCCAATCTAACCGTCTGTCATTTGATCCTATTTCCGTACTTGAGGAATATTTTGATATAAAAACTACCGTGGCCTATTCCACATTTTATGTAATCCGGCATCAATTAGCCACTTATGGGGCCATGGGATACTCCAAAGAGGCCATTGAAAAATGGACCTTGGAAGTGGGAAAATCCAACCATACCTGTATTCGTGCCGGACTTTTTGAATCTCAGTCTTCAAGAGGCATAAAACTGCTTCTACGCAAATCGGCTAAAAATCCGGAAAATATTAAAGACCCATTATTAAAATCTTATTTTTCGGGTAAAAGTTCCAAAGAAGGAATAAAGGAGTTTGAGGAAGGTATTTTTAGAGAAGAAAAAGAAGCCTATGGAGATTGCAGAACTAATGCAGAGGACCTCTATCAGTCCCATCTAATACTTTTCGAATCCGAAAACCCAAAATTCGTCAATGTATGCGGAAAAAAAATATGGCTATCTGATGAGCCGCAACTGCTCAAAGATTATTTTTAATTTAAAGAACCATTTTTCATTAGATTTCGATTTATTAAGAAAAACATATAATTATAAATTCCCCAATTGAATTGATTTAATTGTTTTTTTATTTAATAATTAAAAGTCTTGTAATCAAAATTCAGATCACTAAATATGAGTCTATGGACCCATTTCAGATAAGTTTATGAACGACAATTCCACTGAAAAAAAATCTTCGGTTCGCCTTTCTACGGATGAAAATCTAAACACATTGCTGGAAAGTGTGGTTAACGAGGTGACCGTTTATGCCGAGAGACTAGGCGGGCAGATAAAAAAAATGTCCGATATTGGTCGGGCACTTTCGGGGGTTCATGATCTCAACGCACTTCTTGAAATGATCGTTGATCAAGCAAGGAGTTTTACCAATGCCGATGCAGGGACACTTTATATACTTGAAGACGAAACCCTGCGCTTCCAAATCGTTCAAAATGACAGTCTTAAAATTTTTATGGGAGGAAAAACTGGAGAAACGATTCCCTTCCCCCCTGTTGAACTAAAGGAATCCAATGTATCTGCCTTCGTTGCTTTAAAAGGAAAATCGGTCAACATACCCGATGTTTATGATACTGATTTATTCGATTTCACCGGGCCTAAAAAGTTCGACCAGTCGACCGGATACCGATCTAAATCTATGCTCGTGGTTCCTATGAAAAATCATGACAATGATGTGATAGGAGTTCTACAGCTACTCAATGCCACGAACCCGGTAAACAACGAAGTCATAGCATTTTCTCAGGACTACGAAAACCTCTCTGAATCTCTGGCCTCGCAGGCTGCAGTTTCTATTACGAATGCAAAGTTGATTTCAAACATGACAGAACTGTTTGAAGCATTCGTTAAAGTAATGGCAACAGCAATCGATGAAAAATCTCCGGTCACAGGGGGGCATATCAGACGTGTAGCAGATTTGACCCTCACTATGGCAGAGGTCATCCATAATCATGACGAGGGAGCTTTCAAGGATAGAAAGTTTTCCCCTGATCAAATGTATGAATTGCGAATTGCTGCCTATATGCATGATATTGGCAAGGTAACTTCACCCGTCGAAATCGTAGAAAAAGCAAAAAAATTACAAACTATATTCGATCGTATTCATTATATCCGCTTAAGAATGGATTATATAATTCAGAAAGTAAAACTTGAAGGACAGCAAAAGAAAATTGAATTGCTAGAAAGAAAAGCTGATCTTGCTGAGATCAAAAAAGTCGAATTAAAATCAGAAAAGCAAATTCAAGAAATGGAAGATATTCGTTTATTTATAAACAAATGTAATGAGCCTGGAGAATTCTTGGAAGATGAGACTCTTGATAAACTCAAAGAAATTTCCCTGAGAACCTATTTAGATAACGAAGGCCAGCAGCAGCCTTTTATCACAGAAGACGAACTGCTCAACCTATCGATACGCCGTGGCAGTATTACTGACGCCGAGAGAAAAAAGATGCAAGATCATGCAGCAGTAACATTAAAAATGCTCAAGCAAATTCCATTCACTAAGAAACTGAAGAATATACCCAGTTTTGCAGGTGCGCATCATGAATTCATAAATGGTAAGGGTTATCCGCTTGGCTTGAAAGGTGATGAAATCCCATTTGAAGGAAAGTTGATGGCTGTAACGGATATTGCCGAAGCCCTGACAGCGTCCGATAGGCCTTATAAAAAGGCGATGCCCTTGGAAACTGTATATAGGATTCTCAGGTCTATGGCGGGAAATGGAGAACTAGACAACGACATGGTAGAGCTATTTATCAATGAGGAAATATATAAAACTTACCAAGAAAAGCACGAAACCCCCGCCGCCAAGAGCTAACCCTTAGCAGCCGATTTACACCACCCCAGACACAACTAAAAATACCTCGTTTGCTTCTCAAAAGAACAATCTCAACCCAACTCCAGGCCACACTTTCTGATCTAATTATTTTTTCTTCGGTTTGTAGGGGCCTGTGCGCAAATAGTTATCGTTCATCTTCACATGCAAGTCAATTTGCGGAGTTCCCTGTTCCTTGCCTTCTGGATGGCCATCATCAAATTTTTTAGATAGCAGACTTTTGGTTTTTTTTGATAGGATGGTAGATCTTTTTCTTCTGGTCCGTGTTTTGCGTTCTTCAAACGCTTCCTTATATTTTTTTTTGTCCTCATGGGACATATTTAGAATCATAGTGCCTCGGCGGATAAGCTAAGAAATTTAAAAAACCACCGAATTAGATTACGCTAATTTTGACCCAAGTTGGAAGTTTTTTATGCCCATTGAGAAAATTAAAAACTCATTACGAGATGAAAACCTTCAAAACTCGTCCCTAACGACAATTATTAATGAGGTTGACCCTTTTGAGATCGCCCGTCGGCTAAATGAATTTTCAACGGATGACAAAATTCGGATATTTCATTTTCTCGATAACGAAAGCAAACGCCAAGCTCTGCTCTATGAAACCGATATAGACAGCCGTCTGGAAATTCAGGATACTCTGGACAGAGACTATCTGGCCAACCTTTTGGATGAAATGGCAGAGGATGAAGCCACCGATTTAATTCAGGAGCTTCCCAGTCATACTCAGGAAGATATTCTGAGTAAAATGGAAGCGCAGGATGCTGAAGTCATAAAAGATTTGATTCAATATGGTGAGGAAACTGCCGGTGGTCTGATGACCCCTGAGTTTAATAAAATTAAATGGAACCAGCCTGCCGCTGAAATTTTCACAAAAATAAAACAGGAGTCCGGTTCCTATATACATCCCTATTTTTATGTTGTCGATGACCAAAACAAGTTATTAGGATTTTTCAAGCTTCGTGATCTGTTAAATGCTCAGTCATCCGCTATTGCAAAAGAATTTATCCGGCCCGAAACTCCTAAAATAGCTATCAATGATCCTTGCGAAAAAGTTGCCAACGTAATGGGTCAGGACCACCTCAGCATATTACCTGTTGTCGATGAGAACAACGTGATTCAGGGTGTTGTCACTTTTGATGATGTCATCCGCGTCATGGAAGATATTGCCAGTGAAGATATTTATACGATGGTCGGAACCGCAAAAGTAGATCCTTTTGCAAAAAAAACAGGTAGCAAAATCATTGCGCGCGCTCCTTGGCTATTCATAACATTTGTTGGAGGAATTATTAGCGCATGGATACTGGGTTTATTTGAAGGCACTCTTTCAGAAGATGCTGCAATTATTTTATTTATCCCGTTTGTAATAGGACTGGCCGGGAATATAGGGATTCAGGGTGCAACCATTATTGTTAGGGGACTTGCGACTGGAGACATTCAAGAAGACAATATTGCGCATATAGTGAAAAACGAAATACTAGTTGGAGTATTAAACGGAGCTATATTTGGAATTATTTGCGGCACACTAATCAGTCTTACAGCAGAAATTTTATTGAGCGCAGATCCGGTACTAGGACTAGTCGTTGGGACTGGCATTATTCTGGCTGTGTCGGTAGCATCTTTGGTAGGTTCTCTAACACCCATTATTTTTATTAATCTGGACATAGATCCAGCTATAAGCACCGGGCCTGTAATAACAGTAGCCAACGACATACTCGGTCTTGCTATTTATCTTGTCACAGCTAAATTTATTCTGGCTGTGTTTTAAATTATTCTTCCTTGGGTTCTTTCAGTTTGATTTCAATAATCGCAGTATCCACCTCAACATACTCCTGCTCCTGCACATAGAATTCGGCTACAACACCTTCTACTTCTGAAAGCAGAGTGAAATAACCCTCAGAAATGATCTCACAAACGGCAGTTCCGGGCACTACTTTATCCCCTTTTCTAACTAAGAATTTATCCACCTTGCCTGAAGTCATGGTGGGGTACATCGCACACATGATAATATAGTCCTCCATCTAGCCTCCCTCTCTTACAAAACTGCCTTTATGATTCAAAAAAAACCGAGCATGGGTGGTCCTATCGTATTCAAAAAAACCAAATAAAATTAAAACCAATCCTCCGGATTTAAAATGCATTTCCAATTTAAAATGTATAAACTGAAAACCCTAATAGATTTTGGTTAGTCATAATGAAAATAAATACTGGCGACACCCTTTACGAGCCCATGTCACGAAACACCGGCGAAGTCATCGATGTCATTGAACACCCCAGCGGGAAGATCATTAAAGTCCGCTGGCGTTTGGATGGACAGCTACCCCATGACACGGAACTGTTTTACAAAAAAGTAAAACGTTGCATTCGCGATGGCCTCTACGAACATACCTCAGTAGGTTAGTGTTTATAAACCTGATGCGAAGGACGTCCCGCTAGTATATTCAATTTACCCCAATTCACTACACTCTTGAACTTTTCTGAGGCCATAAAAGCGTCAAACGCTTTTTCATCGCTCCACTCAGAAACAATCAGGTAGGACTGCGCATCACTCACATCTTTATATAGAAATGATTTAGAATGCCCCTCCATTTCCTCCATTACTTTCAATACAGCAGTAAAGGCATCTTCAAATACTTTTTCCTTTCCCGGTATCATTTTGTAATTCATTCCTATAGTTACCATTAATTTTCCTTTCAAATGTTCAGGCAACCAGTTGTAAATCCTCCTGGTCGCCTATTTGTTGAATTAATATATTATTAATACCATACATATTTTGAATGGCCTGAATATTATCCTTTTTATGGCCAAGATACAAAGAAACTTGCCTCGAAGGTACTTTAAAGGTGATCGCTTCTGGGATCTTCTGCAACTGATCGATCAGGTTAAACATTTTTTCTCTGGCGATCAATCTATCGACCAGATACCTGAAAGCAGGATGGTATGGGCCATCCACAAAATTTTCAAGCATGGAAGGGTCTGCATGCAACCCTACTCTAATCACAGGTATATTTTCCTTTTGAAACGCTATTAAGGCATCCTTAACCAATCGAACCATTCTATTCAGCTTCCAAGGAAGGTATTTCCCAAGTTTATACATTTCGTATAGTTCTGTATTTTTAATAACCAGCGTTGGATAAATTCTCACGAAATCCGGCATTAATCCAATTACATCTTGCACGGATTTCATAAAAATATTTTCATCATCTTCAGGAAGTCCAGGCATTAACTGCAATCCAAGCCTCAATCCATCTTTTCGAATTGAGTCTACAGCCGATTTTACTGTGTCAAAGTCGCAGGGCCGGCCAACCGCTTGCAAGACTCTATCATTCGTGGATTGAATACCCAACTCAACAGTTTTGACATTATTTTCTTTAAGCAAAGAAATATTGTGCGAATTGACCAATAGACTGTGGGTAGAAACTCTTATTGAGTGAACTTCTCCTGAATAAATCGAAGGTTCTACAGCCTGAAGAAGTCGTTTTTGCCTTTCTTCTGGCAGGCCTGTAAAACTACCTCCGTAAAAAGCCACTTCCCGCTTTTCAGGTAAGCCTTCTGAGTCCAAAACATCCAAATAAGATTGGATGGTTTGACGAACTATAATCTCATCACTTTGCTGATTCACACCTGTGATTTTAGACTGATTACAAAATGCGCA
>CALJGH010000115.1 GCA_938073925.1 uncultured Nitrospinaceae bacterium | reverse complement strand
TTCACGCAACTGGCACCAAGGGTGCTTGCTAACAAAGTTTCTCGACTCCTGTATATCCACTGTCTCATCGTGCAAACCATGAACAATAAAAGTGGGGATATTTCGTTCCAACGGAAGCGATTCCCAGGTTTCTGCGTCTCGAAACAAATGGGTGTTTAAGAAAACCTCTTTATTGTAACGATAATGAAATACCGGAATTAATGTCGTTTCAGACAATTTCTCTTCCAGCTTCAGTTTTTGCCTCCAGCGATTCAAGAAATTAAAACCAGGAGCCATGAGATAGAGTGCTTTGACCGACTCTCTATTTTGCGCCAAAAGGCTGGCCAGATACCCACCCATACTGCTTCCAATCAACGCGAAAACTTTATGTTTCTCTGCATCTATTATATTCTGAACTAACTTTACTTGGCGCGACAAGGTCAAGTTTTCAAAATCACCCTCTTGCAAATCGGGAACATGAAGGGGAATATTCAACTCTTCGAATCGATTTTTAAAAACACACGCCTTATTCGAGTTTGGTCCTGATGCGAAACCATGCAGATAGATAAACTCCGTCATGATTCATTGGCTGCTTCTGTTCCCTTCACCACCTCTCTCATAACCCACAGCAAAACCAATCCCGGCAGAGCAAATAGAAATGTGGTAAAGAAAAAGACAGTCCAACCCATTCCATCTACCAGCACACCTGATAAAGGCCCCACAAATACCCTGCCCAAAGAAGCCAAGGCTGAGAGTAAGGCAAACTGAGTAGCCGTATAACTGTGGTTACACAATATCATCAAAAATGCGACAAAAGCTGCCGTTCCCATACCTCCCGCCAGATTTTCAAAGGCGATGGTAAAAATCATTAGTGGATAACTTTTTCCGACCAAAGCTAAAACCATGAATGAAAGATTCGATACCGCCTGCAATATTCCAAAAATTAAGAGGGCCTTGAACAAACGTAACCTCGCCATGAGAATACCACCAAAAAGGGCTCCTATTATGGTAGACGCCAAGCCCATTCCCTTATTGATGGCACCCACTTCCCCTACAGAAAAATTCACGCCTCGAATCAAGAATGTAGTGGTCAGACTGCCAGCAAAAGCATCTCCCAATTTATAAAGAACAATCAATGCCAATAAAGACCAAACACCGGTACGCGAAAAAAATTCCTTAAAGGGGCCTTCGACGGCATCTTTCATTGAAGCGGGGGGAGTGCCAGGGTCTTCAGGTTCGGGCCCAAGCCAAACTGCCACCACGCCTATAGACATGATCAAAGCCATGAGCATATATGTGGCACGCCATCCTAGATACTCAGACAAAATCAAAGCCAGAGCTCCCGAGACCAACATCGCTACCCGGTAGCCAGTAACAGAGACAGCGGCCCCCATACCCCTTTCCCGCTCTCTGAGGACCTCCGTACGATAGGCATCTATCGCCACATCCTGTGATGCAGAAACAAAGGTAAGGCAAAAAGCGAGTAATGCAAGAAACCAGAGTCCATTTTGCGGCGATGTCACACTCATCCCCAGAATGAGACCGATCAAAGCCAGTTGCGAGAGAGCTATCCATCCTCTGCGCCGCCCAAAAATCGGGACAACAAATCGATCCATCAAAGGGGACCAAAGAAATTTCAGCGTATAAGGGAGCCCCACCAGACTGAATAGCCCAATCGTCTTAATATCCACATCTTCAACCGTCAACCATGCCTGTAAAGTACCTCCAGATAAGGCCAATGGAAGCCCTGAGGAAAACCCCAAAAAGAGAACGGTCACTACCCTAGGATTTAACAACTGATTCATATTTTAGGCAATAAATTCAAATAGTTACCGAAATATTCTTAAGAGGATAACTAAAGTAATTAGACTGCAAATTATACCCCGTTTCATGTATAGCATTAAAGCTGAATAATTTTCACTTATTTCAATCCACATCCTGCCTTAAGTTACTATTATAATAGAGAATATCTGCTGAACCCTTTCAGCAAAACTCCACCACTGATTCAGTTGGGAGAATTGGCCATAAATTGTTGTTTTTTTATAACCTTTTCCCTACTTTTATCCGATAAAAAACTGAAATAAGGGATGATTTTATGCAAAATATGGATTCCATTCAGATGTTCAAGGAGAAACTCAAAATCAAGTTGGTCGAGTTCCGCAAAGTGACAGAAGAGAATGGAAAAGTTACCAAAAAAGTCAGAGACCTCATCTATTAGAAAATACTAACGATTGCAACCGCGTCGCAAATAGCCGTATGGAAATAAAAATACTTAAAGCTATTGAAGTATCTAAAAAAGAAGCACAGGTCACTGGACAAACGGGAGGTGATCTGGCTTCAGGGTCAAAAGCAAATGAGCCATAAAATAATCCCCAACAAAATAAATAGTATTTTGCTTTTTATTTGATTAATGAAAAAGATTTATAATAAATAATTGAGTTCAACTAGACGGCTTAACAACAGGCAAGGATAAAATGGATATCCCCGAAGACATTCAAGAAGAAAATACAGAATTGGCTCCTGCAGAAATCACAACACCCGAGAGCCCACCGATCGATATTCAAGAAGAACAAATTAAAAAGGCCAAAGAGAAGCTTAAGAAACCTGACATGGAAGCACTTCATGACAACCGGCAATCATTTCTACGGTTCAACAGGTTTAAAATCCATCGTAATCTAGTCACCCTTTCTGAAATTGACCAAACCATCTTTCTGATCATTCCAAGGCTATTGCATATCCACCAGGAAGGCTTACCCGGCTATTTTGAGGGCGACCCTCCTTGTGGAATACATAATTTCACTCTTGATCAGGAAGCACAATATGCCCTGGAGAAAATGTTTCCAAATGTCATTCTCCGCAGAAACGTGAATTTAAACCCGGTTATTCACACCGCCCTTCTTATGGGAAGCGTCGGATCCATCGCGCAAACCAAAAAGTCTGATCTGGACTATACCCTCCTGATCAACAAAAGCGACTTCACGGAAGAAAGCATGACGCTTTTTCAGAAAAAGCTAAACCTTATTGAGACGTGGACTTGGGATAACTACAGTTTAGAAACCCATTTTTTCATAAATGACTCCGAAGAAGTAAAAAATAATATCTTCGGTGAAAGTGATAGCGAAAGCACGGGTTCAGCACTCGCCAAGCTGCTGAAAGAGGAAATGTATAGAACCATGATTATTGTTGCTGGAAAAATTCCTTTTTGGCTGATTTCTCCCGTTGATTCCGATGATGACAAATACGACGAACTCTACCAGAAATTGCAAAATGGAGACACTCTGTTAAAACAAGAAGAGTTTATCGATATGGGAAATGTTGATGACATATCGCAGGGAGAATACTTTGGTGGTGCTGTATGGGCTTTGATCAAGTCCTTCAAATCCCCTTTCAAAACACTTATGAAAATGGGAATACTCGAAGAGTATATGTTTGGAGATACCAAATTTAATCTCCTGTGCCATCAGGTAAAAGACAAATATTTTAACGATGTTCCATATCTAGATATAGACCCATACTTGGTAATGTTCGAACGTGTTCAACAGTTTTTTAAAGAAACTAAAGATGAAGAGTCTGTGGATGCCTTAAGACACGCTTTTTATCTTAAGGTGGGCACCCAGATTGAGCCAGATGAGTTGGGGAAAGGGAGCAAAATCTGGAGGAAAAATACTCTGATAAATATGTTGAAAGAATGGGGTTGGGATGCAAAAAAGTTAGAGCGTCTCAACGATTATTCCAACTGGCAAATGATGCATAAAGTTGATCTCGGAAATAGGATTAACAAAATCTTGATGGCGTCTTACAAAAACATTTCTGAAAAGAACAAAACACTCGACCCAAGTGAAAGTTTGATAACAGAAAAAGATACCCATCTTCTAGGCCGAAAATTGTTCAGTTTCTACAGAACCGCTCCTAATAAAGTAGATAATCTCGGCGCACTGGTGGATGGGAAAACCGCCGAAACGGAATTAACATTTTTACTAGAACAAAAAACCTCACGCGACAAAGCCACATGGTATTTGATTAGAGGAAAAACTCGAGAGTCTCT
>CALJGH010000114.1 GCA_938073925.1 uncultured Nitrospinaceae bacterium | reverse complement strand
CTCTAAATCCTCTTCTCCGATATCGCGTTTGATATCATCAGCCAAACGTTCCAAGCTGGCTTCGACTGCTTTTTCTACCTTCACCTCAAGTACCAAATGCATGCCGCCTTGCAAATCCAACCCTAAAGAAATTTTCTCTTTAAGAGGATATGCTAAAGCCACCGCTCCCAGGATGGTAAAGAGAATTAATAGGATGCGCCATTTAAGGTTTTTATACATTCGTTTTTTCTTCTACTGTTTTTTATTAGCTATTGAAGTCCGATTGATCTTCACTCGGACATTATCTGCGATCTGCAACATCACAGTGTCATCTTTTATTTTCTTGATAGTCCCGTGAATACCGCTCAACGTAACAACATTGTCGCCTTCGTTCAAATCATCCAACATTTTTCGAGCTTCCTGTTGCTTTTTCTGTTGCGGCCGAATCAGAATAAAATAGAAGATCAAAAACATCATGATCATCGGCGGTAACAAAGCAAGCAAGCTGCCGCTACCCGAGTCGGCTCCATCAGGAGGGGGAGCCATCGCAAACGCTAATTCAAGCATAATGATTACCTTTATTTAACAAGAGGTATTTCCTCTAAAACGGAAATCCATAAAAAGCCTCCCCGTTTTTTAATTCAAAGGTTTAGCTTCTATCAAATCCCATCGTATTTGTCAAACCTCTCCAATATGGAAGGCGAGCTAATTCCTGATACGTAGGATGATAGAGTGTTATAACATGAGTAAAAAGAATAACATCAGGAAAAGGGGCCTAGATAAAGCTTTGCAATCACATTCCAAGTATTCTCTGAAGCTTAAGTGTGCTGAAAAATACTCAGCCCTATCTACCCTAATAAAATTTGTTTTGAACATTTGCCTCGTTCGTGAGCTCGTAATAAAGGGAATGAAACTCTTCTGTGGTCAGTTTAGGGTCTCGTAACCGAGCCAGATCCTCTTGCGTAATGGGAGTCTCTGACATCGCATCCCAAGCTGATGTCGCGATGGCAACATAGTTCGGAGGATTGAGCGTACGCGTTATCAGACCATCAACCCGATCATTAAACTTAAGAGCAAAGTTTATAGCAAAACGAGCATCTTCAGCGCTAATTGCACTTCCAATAGCAATATTTGTTGGCGGGTGCCCTCCTTTTGGCCTCCAATACTGCACGGTATGGCCTAAAACTTTTAGAGACTTTAATTTTAAAAGTTCCTTTATGGCCTGCTTATTTTTTTTGTGCTTATGCCCAAGCCATATTTCTATGGTGCAAATAGTGGTTTTGGTAGTATCACATGGGGACTTGTATTCCGGACCTGGAAACAAAAATTCCTTAGGCACGGCCAGAGCCACACCACTGGTAAGAAAAACCGTCAGCAATACACAAATTAAAACAAATCTTTTCATCTTCTCCAAAATTTAGTTCCTCAGATAATAGTCATTGTAAGACATTTATTCTGCAGAGTGAAAGAAAACCATCACCCCTTAACTTTGCCTTCCACTCCTCACATCCCAGAATAGTCCGACATACCGATATTTCAACGTTTCTTAGTTATTATAACATTCCTTAATTTAGAAAATAGGTATACTCAGGCGATTGAATCGCGTCGAATTCTCGATAAGAAAAAATGGGGAGAACATGGATTACGATCTGGTGGGAATGAAGGTTCTGATTGTTGAAAATATGCCGGACAATGCAGAAGTTAACTTGATTCAAGATGCGGTTCAATCTTCAGAACATTCGATCACAGGTAATAACGTAGATGTAACGGCATAAACTTTTGCCTAGGGCACAATCATTTTTGTAAGATTTTTAATATCTCATCCCGCTTGTCCACCGACAGGCGGGATGTTTTATTTTGGATAATCCTCTTCCTGAGTTCACCTAGCCGAACTACATTACTACCAAATGTACCCTTCAAAACGGCTCTTGGAAAAACAACAATAGAATTAAATGGAACAGAGCCGATTAGTTTTTCCACTGCGTTGACGTGTTTGCGATTCTCCCAGAGTGGATTGCGAATCCAGTTGCTGTTTCGTCCAGACTTCACTTCCCATTCGCTATCCCCTTCCCTACCAAAAATTTTTCCCTGATCCTGTTTCACGGTGATGACAAAAACCCCATAGGAAGAAACCACCACATTACCCAGCGCAAACATACCTCGTTCTCCTGGAACCACTACGTTTGACACCACCGCATAATCTGGGCCCAATTGGTTCAACACATTTACTACCGCCTGCGGATCAGAGTTGTCTTGATCGCGACTTTGACGAATAAACATTACGATCAACGCAATAAACACAGCGAATGATGCAAAAATTTTTATCCAGTATGCAGTAAGATAGCTTTCAATCATTTTCAATAAAAAGCTTAACGGGCAAAAGGATCAGGAGGTTCGTAACCTCCTGAAGTCTCCGAAGAAGACGAGGTTTCAACTTCTGTTTCAGGCTTACCAAATTCCAGTTTCATTTTAGATGCGACAGGAAAAAAGGCTGGGGATTTCTCCAAACTCGCAGGGCGATTTTTTCTAAACTGATTCAGGTTATTGAGGGTCAAAGCCCCTCTTTTGGGAATATCATCCTTTACTGACTCCGCCGCACGGCGACCAAAAACGAGAATATCTAGCAGCGAATTTCCCATAAGACGGTTTTTGCCATGCAGTCCTCCTGTCACTTCACCACAAGCCCACAATCCGTCCACCTCGGTTTTGCACTGGGCATCCACAGAGATGCCGCCGTTCTGGTAATGCAAGGTCGGATAAATTAAAACCGGTGTTTTAGCAGGGTCAATATCATAACGCTCGAAACGATGGATCAAACCCGGAAATTGTTTGGCCAATGTTCCTTCACCGTTCTTCAAATCAATCATGGGAGTATCCAACCACACTCCTATTTTCCCATTCGGAGTCGTCACCCCGCGGCCTTCTCGAGTTTCTTTAATAATAGCTCCCGCCAGCACATCGCGATATGCCATTTCATCTATAAAATGAATCCCATCGGCATTCACCACCTGCGCCCCCACCGACCGGATAGCTTCCGTCACCAATTGTCCGGCCAATGCTTCCGGGTAACAGGCTCCCGAAGGGTGATACTGATAACTATCGAGAAAGGTCAATCGGCACCCCTGCCGGTATGCAAGCACTAACCCGTCACCGGTTGCCCCAACATGGTTGCTGCTAGGAAAACCCTGCAGGCGCAACTGACCACTGCCTCCTGTGGCGAGGATAACGGCTCGCGCCGAAACGTTTACCAATTTGGAGTTCTTTTGATCGAATAAAACAGCACCGGTGACCGATTTGTTTCCATCATCTAAAAGTTCAACAGCCGCATGTTCTTCAAGAATATTTACAGAACTCAATCTCACCGCGTCCTTCAAAACACGCATGATCTCTAATCCGGTATAATCGCGACAGGCCAGAACTCGGGGAACAGATGTTCCGCCGCCACCCCTTAAACGAAATGTGCCATCCGGGTTTCGATCAAACAGGCAACCGAGTTGGCTGAGCCAGCGTATGCTTTCCGGGCCACCTTCGCAGAGAATGCGTAAAAGATCGGCTTCGTTTTCACCATGTCCCCCAACCATGGCATCGGCAAAATGCCTTCTCGGTGAATCGTTATCCGCCAACGCCACCTGAATACCGCCTTCTGCCATAACCGTATTCGAATCACCCAAACGCAGTTTAGTGGCAAGATGTGTTTTAAATCCCGTGCCCTCCAATGCCAATGCCGCTGCTGCACCTGCACCGCCGCCGCCAATGATCAACACATCTGTTTCGATATCCGTTTTAGTTGAGTGCGACTCTGGGAGGGGGCTATCGGCTTCTAGAAGATCGGCCAATTCAAAAGGAAATTTTTGCCCCCCTGCATTCGGGCCTATGTTAAGCGTTCGCTCTTTACCAGAATAGTCCGGGTGAAAATTTTTCAGAATGGATTCCGAGTCATCTGCTAAAGGCGCAGGTTTATTAAGCCGGGCCGCGCGCGACTGCTCTACTTTTTTTAGGGATTCGTTTGCCCATTCCATCATGCCGAGACACTCCCGGTTTCGCGGAAATGTTTGGCTCTTTGCAGCCTTTCCTGTTTATCCTCGATCATTAAATGTTGCCACTCTTTTTCAATGCTTTCCGAATCTTCGCTACGTACTGCAGTCATCTCCTGGCTTTTGCCTAATGAACGGCGAATCCAAAGTCCCATATTGTGTGGTTTGACTTTATCCTCACAAACAAAACGGCAAAGCCCACAATGAATGCAGGTGGTAAAATCTTCTGCAACTTCATCAAAGCTTCCCTGTTGCATACGTATCACCGAATCCATAACCGGGATAGACATCGGGCAGGCAGTGGTGCAACTGCCGCATTTTGTGCATCTGTTGACAGTAGGAAAGACAGATTGCAAGGTGAGTGCATCCAGGTTGGGAACAGGTTCCACAGCTTTATCCAGTTCCACCGGACAGGGGAATATTTCCATGCCTTCTTCTACCGGTTTCATGCAGGCCAGTTCCGTCCCTCCCGGTTTGCCGTCGGCATATCGAACCGTGACTGTGCAAGCACCGCAAACCCCCCCTGCACAACCCGTTTTAACCAGATCGCCCTTGCCCGCAGCCCAAAGCGCATTGATTATGGTTTCTCCAGCCTTAGCTGAAATAGGCTTCCCTGAAATTTTAATTTCAATTTTTTTCATAGTCATTAGTATGTTAAATTAGGCCGTGGTTCGCAACTTAAACGCATAAAAGGATTTTACAGAACATGTCAGGTCATTCCAAGTGGGCGAGTATAAAACATAAAAAAGGCGCGTTGGATGCCAAGCGTGGAAAAATTTTCACCAAGATCATTAAAGAAATTACCGTTGCGGCACGTATTGGTGGTGGCGACCCTGATGGCAATCCGCGTCTGCGTACCGCCATTCTGACTGCCAAAGGACAAAACATGCCAGGGGACAATATCACTCGTGCCATCAAAAAAGGCACGGGAGAGTTGGAAGGCGTGCAGTATGAAGAGGTCAATTACGAAGGCTATGGTCCCGGTGGTGCGGCTATTTTTCTTGAAGCTATGACAGACAACAAAAACCGAACTGTCAGCGAAATTCGCGCTGCCTTGGGTAAAGCCGGTGGCAATTTGGGCGAAAACGGATGCGTCGCCTGGATGTTCGAACAAAAAGGATTTATCGTCGTAAAAACAGAAGCCAAAGATGAAGACGAGCTCATGGAACTGGCAATCGATGCTGGGGCTGATGATATGCAAACGGTTGACGACCATTACGAAATCACAACCGCCGTGGAAAACTTTGAAGCCGTAAAAAAATCTCTGGAAGATGCAAATATCGCCATGGAAACCTCAGAGGTCACACGCATCCCAGCAAACACCGTAGCGGTAGATGAAAAAAAGGGTAAAGCCCTTCTCAAACTGATGGACATTCTTGATGACCACGATGACATCCAAAAAGCCTACTCGAATTTCGACATCCCGGATGATGTTATGACGGCTATCCTCGAAGGTAGCTGAACTCTCAACCGATTTGCATTTGCAGATCTCCCCAACCCCAAGGCTACAAAATAATGCGTGTAATGGGAATCGACCCAGGAAGCAATTGCACCGGATTCGGAGTTGTCGAAGAGGTCAAGGGCAACTTGCAAGCCATCCATTGGAGCAGTGTACGCACTTCCCCCAAAGATGCTTTCCCACAGCGTATCAAGCACATTTATGACGAGTTGGTCATTGCGATGGAAAAATTCACTCCCGAAGCAGTGGCCGTGGAAGACCTGTTCTATGCCACCAATGTAAAAACAGTGATCAAACTGGCGCAAACTCGCGGAGTTGCCCTTCTTGCAGCGGTAAACTGTGGACTACGCGTCGCTGAATACAGTCCATTAGAAATCAAACAATCCGTAGTGGGTTATGGTCGTGCGGATAAAAATCAGGTACAAGACATGGTGACCACTCTATTACGGCTCAAGGAAAAACCCGAGCCATTAGATGCTTCCGATGCGCTGGCCGCCGCCATCTGCCATATTCATAATGACGGACTGCAACAGAAAATCAAACGGGCACGCTAATGATCGCTCATTTAAAAGGTAAACTGGATTATAAATCCCCTGAGCACTCTATCGTGGATGTCAACGGTGTGGGCTACAAGGTCTTCACTCCCCTTTCCACCTATTACGCTTTGCCTCAACTGGGAGAATCCGTATCACTGCGCATTCACACGCGGGTACGTGAAGATGATTTAAAACTTTTTGGATTTTTAACGGAAGAAGAACAATCGATTTTCGAAAAATTGATTACAATAAATAAAGTAGGGCCTAAGTTGGCTCTCGGCATTCTCTCTAGCATGTCGCCAAGTGATCTGCTCACTGCGGTTATGAATAAAGATGCCGCAAGGTTGAGTGCCATTCCTGGAGTTGGCAAAAAAACAGCAGAGCGTTTAGCATTAGAATTGAAAGACAAACTGGCAGATATTGCAGTTGATATGGAACACCGACCGGATGCGGATCATCAAGATGGGTTTTACGAAGACGCATTATCTGCGCTGGTTAATTTGGGATATAAAAAACCGCAGGCAGAAAAAGCATTGAAGTACGCGTATGATCAAAACGGTAAAGAGAGTTCTTTGGAAGACTTAATCAAGGAAAGTTTAAATAATTTATAAAATCGAAATAAATTATGGAAGAAGATAGGCTCATCGATTCAGAATTGGATGGCGAAGAAGTCCAGTACGACAATAAACTTCGACCCGGCCAGCTCACCGAATATGTAGGTCAGGAAAAAATAAAAGAGAACCTTGAAATATTCATCACCGCCGCAAAAATGCGCAATGAATCTTTAGACCATGTTCTATTTTATGGTCCACCGGGACTGGGTAAAACCACGCTAGCGAATATCATTGCGGTAGAAATGGGAGCAAATATTAAAAGCACTTCTGGTCCTGTCATCGAAAAGTCCGGTGACCTTGCCGCCCTGTTGACCAATTTAAAACATGGCGATGTTTTGTTCATCGACGAAATACATCGACTCTCCAATGTCATTGAAGAAATACTCTATTCGGCAATGGAAGACTATAAACTGGATATTATGATCGGGCAAGGCCCCAGCGCGCGCTCTATTAAACTCGAACTCCCTCCCTTCACGTTGGTTGGAGCAACAACACGAGCGGGTCTTCTCACTTCCCCCTTGCGCGACCGTTTTGGAGTCGTTCACCGACTGGACTATTACAACGAAAAAGAATTAGAAACCATTCTCACGCGATCGGCATTTATCCTCGAAATTGCCATCGTACCCGAGGGAGCTAACGAAATTGCCCGCCGTTCACGCGGCACACCTAGAATCGCCAATCGACTCTTACGACGGGTGCGCGACTATGCTCAGGTAAAAGCCGATGGTGTTATCACTCGTGATGTAGCCAGTAAGGCTCTGGAAATGATGGAAGTCGATGCCAAAGGCCTCGACAATATGGATCATAAACTGTTGCTGGCAATGATAGAAAAATATGCAGGCGGACCCGTTGGTATAGAAAGCCTTGCCGCATCTATCAGCGAAGAAAAAGACACCATCGAAGATGTACTGGAACCTTATTTAATCCAAACCGGGTTCATCCAACGCACCCCGCGCGGCCGAATTGCCACGCCAATGGCCTACGAACATTTCAATAAAGTTCCCCCCAGCCAAGGCAAACAAGAAAAATTGTTTTAACAGGCATCGCCTGTTTTATTTAAAAACACAAAAATAGGAAGCCATGCCAAACAAATGTCCCTTTTGCCCTTTTGAGCTAAACTCAACACCTAAAATTGAGTTCCCAGACAAACTTTTTGATTGCTCGAACTGCGGAAGTTTATTTTGTCTCAGAATTCTTGCTCATAAATCAAAGTAACAATAAAACTGGTCATATCAGTTATTACATTAGAACGATACAGAGACAAACTAAAAACATAATAACCGTTCAAAAAACTTAATTAATTTTCATCAGGGTTGGGTTTCGGACGACGATTATAATCCGGTTACACAGGCGGGTTACAGTTCAGAAGAGATAATAGAGATCGTCGCACTTGTCGCAAAAAACATATTCGCCAACTACTTCAACCATATCGCAGAAACTAAGATTGATTTCCCAGCCGTACCCAACTTAAAAGAGGAGTAATCTGCTAACTTTGCCAGACAGACTGAAATTGTTCGTGGAAAACGGGTTCCATTTTGGTGGTGCCGAATATATTGACTTGCTGGTGGTTATAAAACCCGTGAAAATCGCGACTGCCGGTAACGATCATGTCAAATTCGTTTGCCAGGTCGATGAAGTATTGCACGGTTCCCATTCTTTCCTGATAGGGGTAATGGCATTCAAGTCCGAGCAGTCCCATCTCTTTCAACTCTTCGACCAAGACCGGGGCATTCTCTTTCTTTCGACCTTTTTCAGGACAAATCAGGGAATAAGATCGCTCACCAGGATGCGCCATAACGGGGACACCCTTACTTTGTCGAACCAGTGAAATGGCAGTAGCGGCATCAAGGTTTTCTCGTTGCACATTGTATTTGACCAGATACCGTTCAAAAGCCTGATTAGTACTGGAGACAATGCCCAAGCGAACCATTTCACGCGCCAGATGAGGCCGTGCCAG
>CALJGH010000113.1 GCA_938073925.1 uncultured Nitrospinaceae bacterium | reverse complement strand
CTCATACAAGTTCGAAATTGGTAAGGGCAGGGTAGTTAAGGAAGGCAGTGACCTGGTCATTTTTGCCACAGGAACCATGGTTCAAGAGAGCCTCGTAGCCATGGAGCAACTGGCAAATGAAAATATCAATGTGACCTTGGTCAATATATCGACTTTAAAACCCATCGACCGTGAAATTGTAGTAGAACAAACTCGTAAACATGGCGCATTGATAACCGCAGAAGATCATAATATTATCGGCGGCCTCGGCGATGCTGTTGGCGGAGTATTGCTTGACAATCAAATCGCCGTACCGTTCACCCGAGTGGCAGTTAATGATCAGTTCGCTGAGACGGGTACTGGATCGCAGTTATATGAAAAATATGGTTTGTCCCATAATCATATTGTTAAAGCCGTAAAAGAAACCCTGTATAAGAAGTAGTCCCAAATAACAAGGGTAGATCCAACCAAAGGCTGGTTTCAGTGAACTAAATCAGGCTCCTGCCCCTAGTTGACCTAATATATGTTATAGGAACCTAAAATGGGAGCGAGAACTGCCGACTACGTTGGGGATAATAGCCGTTGAAATACATTTTAATTTATAAGTAAACTTTTTAACCAGCCGGTTAAACTTCTGTATCCATATGCCCAACTTATTTAAAAAAATATAAATTTTTTCCTCTAAGCATTGCTTATATTCCCCTTTCCGACCCTTCTTAGGTTTGTTATGATCACCTCGAGTAAAACTTCAGCAACCTAGTCAGTTCCATATCCCTATAATTATTCCTCCTTAAGAATATGTGTGGCATAGCTGGCCTTCTCGATTTTGATGGAAATGGCCAACCTGGGAATTCGGGTCGAATTCTTCGGTTGATGCTGGATAGTATTCGTCATCGTGGTCCTGATGATCGAGGTGAGGAACTTATTGCTAACGAAAACGGACCGACTCTTCATTTAGGTCATCAAAGATTTTCTATCATTGAGCTCAGTCCCCGTGGTCATCAGCCGATGGCTAATGACGATCAATCTTTTTGGCTTTCCACCAACAGTGAAATTTATAATTACATAGAACTGCGTGAGGAATTATCCGACCAGTTTCGGTTCAACTCCCAATCGGACACAGAAGTCCTTTTAAAATCGTATGAACACTGGGGCATCGATTGTCTGGAAAAACTTAGGGGAATGTTTGCATTTGCTGTTTGGGATTCGGAAAAGCGGCAATTGATATTGGCGCGGGATAGACTCGGGATAAAGCCTCTCTACTATATTGCTGGCGAAAAGCAATTTATATTTGCTTCTGAAGTGCGCGCCCTGCTCGCTTCAGGATTATCGGATTCCAAAATAAACCCCACCGGACTCTATCATTACCTTTCATTCGGGCATTTGAAATCCCCAGAAACTTTGATCCGTAATATTAAAGAGATCAAGCCCGGTCATTATCTTGTGGTCGACAGCGATGGCAACGTGAAGGAAACGCAATACTGGCATCCGTTGAATGTTTTAAATGAACCTGATAAAGATCGACAGACTATTCAGGAATTACTTCATGAATCTGTAAGGTTTCGGCAAGTCAGCGATGTCCCTTTGGGTGCTTTTCTCAGCGGCGGCATTGATTCGAGCGCCATCGTTTCTCATATGGCGAGCATTTCAGAAGAACCGATAGACACACTCACCATTGGATTCAAAGAAAAAGAGTTTGATGAGTCGGAGCATTCCGCAAAAATTTCACGTTTGTTCAATACTCGCCATAAACTATTAACTTTAGACGAAGAACAATTATTGGATGCCCTTCCCTCTGCTATCAACGCAATGGATCAGCCGACGATGGATGGCATCAACACCTTCCTCATTTCACGAGCAGCGAATGAAGCTGGATTAAAAGTGGTTTTGAGTGGGCTCGGTGGAGATGAATTGTTTGGCGGCTACCCCTCTTTTCAATTAGTTCCAAAGTTGTTGGAGAAAAAGAAATGGATGAAGGTTTATCCTCAAATTTTATTGAATCTCGGCACAAAATTATTAAAATTTTCACTTCCTGTTGATCAAGGTATCAAGCTTGACCATTGGTTGAATGGGAAATTGAGTGGCGCCCATGAATATTATTTAATACGCGCTCTTTACTGTCAGGACCAAGTTTCTGAATTATTTCAGGATCAAAACCTGGTAGAAAAAGAAACTCTGAAAAATTTTGAAACAACAAATAGTGCCTTAGAGAATTTAAACAGAGCGGAAGTGAATGACGATTTCAGTCTAATCTCTTATCTTGAAACCACTCACTATTTACAGAATATGCTTCTTAGAGACACCGATATGATGAGCATGGCGCATCCTTTAGAAGTTCGCGTGCCTTTCATGGATCATAAACTAGTTGAGCATATGTTCAGTATGCCAGCGCATTTAAAAAAATTTACGGCGACACCAAAGTCCTTATTGGTAAACTCTATGCAACCACCTTTGCCCGATTCCATTGTGCACCGAAAAAAATGGGTTTCACCCTGCCCTTCGAACCTTGGATGCGCGGCGCAATGAAAACGGAAATGAAATCGGTATTATTAACATCCGTCAAACCTTTAGAAAACTTAATCTCTCAAGCGGCAACAGAGAAAATATGGCATCAGTTTTTAGCGGGAAAAATATCATGGTCTCGTCCTTGGGCTTTGTATGTGCTTAAGCGATGGGTGGATAAAAATATTTCATAAGGTTCAATAAATATTTTGCAAACACCTTTTTATCAGGTAGATGTTTTTTCGGATGAATTGTTCGGAGGGAATCCATTAGCCGTTTTTTTACGTGGCGAGGATTTCAAAGAAGCGCAGTTTCAACAGATGGCGAGAGAAATGAACTTGTCAGAAACCACGTTCGTTCTCCCCTCTTCTCATCCTGATGCGGATTTTGATGTCAGAATTTTCACTCCAGAAAAAGAACTCCCTTTTGCCGGTCACCCTACTTTGGGTACGGCTTTTGTTCTGCGACATGCGGGCTTGGTTCCTTCGACACAAAACCATGTACGTTTGAACTTTAAGGTAGGAGTAATTCAAGTCGATTTGCAAGAGGATGACAAAATTTTCATGACCCAACCTCCAGGTAAAATATTACAGACTTTTACAAACACGGAAGAAGTCGCGCAAGTTTTAGGGCTTACTGCAAATAACATTGACCTTCCTGTTCAAACTGCATCGACCGGGTTTCCTGCATTGTTGGTTCCCATAAACTCTTTGCGTGCCATGCAGCGAATCGTTTTGAATTTGTCTTTATTAAAAGTGTTGTTGGAGGAAGCCGGGGTTGACATGATTTATCCTTTTACCCGACAGACCTTGGATCAAAAGAGCTCCGTCCACGCACGTGGATTCGCCCCTTTTGTTGGGATACCTGAAGACCCCGCAACGGGAAGTGTTGCAGGTGCGTTAGGCTATTATTTGAAGGATAAGAATCCAAAAGAGAAAAATCTTATCATCGAACAGGGTTATGAGATGAAGCGACCGGGCCTCATTTTTGTGTCGATGGACGGAGCAAAAATCCAGGTGGGTGGTAAAACCAGAATGGTATTTAAAGCTTCTTTATACCTGGAGTAATCAGGCGGACTTCTGAATAGTTTTGTCTTCTGGAATGTGCAAGCAGTTAGCACATATATGGCCTTTTTCCCGTCCACACATCAGGCAACTCTCTAATTCTTCAGATCCCTTAAAAGCGCCGCTACAATGGTAGCAATTTTCTTCAGGGGCCTTTTTCTTCATTATTCGACGTTTGACACGTCTTTTTTTGATGATCATCTGTGGGATATTCATAATTAACCTTTGTAAAAAAATTTCCTTATTGCTCAAATTTGATGCGAAATCTTAAAAAAAGGTTCAGATTTATTCTCTCATCCTCAAATCCGGGCTAAAACTCCAGCATTTACTTTTTTCATACGCTCAATCCCAAAGAGGATTTCAACCAGTTTCAGGGCAAACTCCATAGCCGTTCCCGGACTTTGACTGGTAATCACCTTTCCGTCTATCACGACTCTCTTATCAAGATATTCATCAAATTGAGACTGAACGGATGGATGGCAGGTCATAGATCTATCTTTAAGTATACCTGCTTTTAGCAATATCGTAGGTGCGGCACAAATGGCGGCGATATATTTCCCCTGACTTTGGATTTTCTGCAATAGTTTTTCTATACGCGAATCATTTTTCAAATTGTCTGTTCCGGGTTGTCCCCCGGGCAGACAGATCAAATCAAATTCTTTATCCATAACAGCCTCCAGCATCTCATCAGGGGCTACTTTTATGCCTCGGGAACCTTCCAACACACCGGTGACCGTGGCGGCCAATGTCACTCTGGCCCCGGCCCTTCTTAAAATATCAACCACCGTGATCGTTTCGATTTCTTCAAACCCAGGCGCAAGAGTTACCAGAACCGTTTTCATGGACTTCCCCTTATGAAATTTAGGACATTAGAATTTTCCCCCTTCTCACTTGTACCATATATCAACAGGTGTTAAAATTTTTGAACACAGAGTCATTAAAATTCAAGCCTTTGAGGAATATATTGGAAAAAATAGTGGTGCCACTCCGTGGTGCGAATCAGATTCAGGCTATGTTCAATGCTGTGGCTCCTCACTATGATTTCCTCAATCGGCTTTTGAGCGCAGGTTATGACAGACGCTGGAGGAAATTAGCGGTCAACGAGTTTGAGTCCGTTGCCAGTAAAACTTTTCTCGATGTAGCCACAGGAACCGCAGACATCGCTCTGGAAATGGCAAGTCGGCAACCTGCACCACACAAAATTATTGGCATGGATTTTAGTCAGTCGATGCTGGAGCTGGGCAATAAAAAAGTTTCCGGGCAAGATATAAAACTAATCCCAGGATCAGCGGAGAATATACCGTTAAAGGACAAAATATTTGATGGTGTCGTAACTGCTTTTGGGGTGCGAAATTTTTCCGATGCTGAGCAGGGACTTCGGGAGATGCATCGCGTCCTCAAACCAAAGGGGAAAATTGTCGTACTGGAATTTTCTTTTCCACAAAATGGATTGTTGCAATGGTTCTATCGATTTTATTTTGAAAACATATTACCCTTAACCGGACGTATCATTTCAGGTCATAAGAATGCCTACTCCTATTTACCTGCATCCGTTGCTAATTTTCCGAAAGGAAATGAATTCAAAAAGATGCTTGAAGAATCTGGGTTTCATAATGTCTCATATAAGCAATTGACCTTCGGAATCGTAACTCTCTATACCGGATTGAAAAATGTCTGATAAAAAAAGCAATCTTAAAATTGCAGGTTGGTGTTTACTGCTTTTGATATTTCTTTCAATAAATTCCCGAGATTACATTTCTTATACGCCACCCTCTCCTGTCAAATCGATCTCAAACAAGGTGATTCCTGCCAGTGACTATCAAGGGCTTTTAAAATTACAGGAAGCCTTTATCAGAAATGCAAAAGCCATAAAACCTTCTGTGGTTAGTATTAATAAAGTAAAGGAAGTGATTGAAAAATCTTCATGGTATGAAATGGACCCACACGACTCTTGGTATTTAAGAGCCAAAACCTGGTTGTCCAGTAACCTTCGTGGCAAAAAATATGTGGTGGAAGGTGTAGGGTCAGGAGTTATTTTAGATACGGGCGGTTATATTTTGACCAATTATCATGTCATCGAAGAATTAGACCGAGTTCTTGTCAAACTTTCAAATGGGCGGGAGTATTTTGCAAAAATACTTGGACACGATTCTCACACCGATTTGGCTGTCTTAAAAATATCCACTCTACGGAGTTTGCCTGAAGCTAAATTTGGTCATTCCCAAGGTTTACAGGTTGGTGAATGGGTTATGGCTATTGGTAATCCTTATGGACTTGAGGGAACAGTCACGGTCGGGATCATAAGTGGTAAAGGCAGAACCGATTTAGGAATGACCCGGTTCGAAAGTTTTATTCAGACAGATGCCTCTATTAATCCCGGCAATAGTGGGGGTCCGTTAATTAGCTTGGATGGAAATATTATTGGTATCAATACGGGAGTTGCCGCTATTGGTTCTGGAGTGGGGTTTGCTATTCCCGTTGAAAACGCATTAAAAATTGCCAACCAGCTTGTCGAGAGCGGTTCTGTTGCTAGAGGTTGGATGGGAGTTGGCATTCAAAACCTTACTCCCGAGCTTGCGCAAACATTGGAATTTAGAAACGGGGATGGGGTGCTTGTAAATAGTGTAGATTCAAAAACTCCAGCTCATAAAGGAGGAATCAGGCGGGGCGATATTATCCTTCAGTTTGACGGAAAGCCAGTTCCCGACTCAAAGCTTTTACAAAAAATGGTTGCTGATACAAATATTGGCAGAGATGTCCTGGTAAAAGTATTTAGAGAGGGTCAGGAAAAAGCTTTGAAAGTTAAGATTGGCAAACTGGTTTCCTGAGCGGTTGTACTAATTCTTTACTAATTCAAATCCTACCTCGACGATTTTATCGGAAATTTCCTGCAAGTTAGTTTTCTCGTCATTATAATCCACCTGCACCTCTTTTTTATCGAGATACACTGCGACTTTATTTATTCCGGCAATTTTTCCTAGCGCATCCGTGATCGTCTGAACACAATGCTGACAGGTCATTCCTTCAACTTTCAATGATTCTTTAGTCATTTTAAGCCATCCTTTAAATTATTTAAATCTATACTTACCATTGTACTCCCTGTTTGCTCTATTCATTTGATTTTTCAGTAGATTTGATTTTAAAACTCAAGAAATCCTCACTTTAGCCGTAACTAAATTAAGGTAGCTTGGAGGTTGAAATAGAAATTGGCCTATAAAATTTTGAAACTTGAAGGTTTCAATATGGATCACTAATCAAACCTAATAAATTCCACTTTCATGGAGGAAATGGAATGCAACTCAGAATCTTCAATATTCTTAGTTCACAATATGCACAAAACCGCCTAAGTTTACACAACGACAATCTAGGAAAAGCTATAGTTACTGTTGCCTCAGGGGAACGTGTTAAGAACATTTCCGATTGATGGGGCAAGTCTTGCTATTTCCGAATCGTTACGCATTGAGGATTTGGATATCAGTACTGCTGATAGTGCCAAGGAGGCTCTGGTACAACTTCAGGAGGCTGTTGGCGACCTAATTGGAGCAAGGACACGTGTAGATGCAACGCAAAACCATTTGACACTAGCCATTCAGAATTTGGGTCTCAATATAGAACATCTAACAGCTGTTGCTTCCGCTATTCGTAATGCCGAT
>CALJGH010000112.1 GCA_938073925.1 uncultured Nitrospinaceae bacterium | reverse complement strand
AGGCATTTTCCCATGCGTTGAATTGTTATTCATTTTTTTGGGCAGCATGTGAAACTGGCCGCTATGAAGTAGTTTCTGCTTTAAATTTTCAGAAAGAATCTTTCCAGGACTATATGACTCTTTCCAATTCTGCGGATCATCAAATTCGGTTACAAAGACCTTGTGCTTATAAATAGCAAAAGCCTGCCCATTAAAAAAACATAAAATAACGAAGATCAGGAGCAGTTTAGATAAGATTTTATTCATCATTAGGATTTAAGGAAAATAAATAAAAAGGTTAATTATCCTATCGACACAATTTGTGGAATCTTCACGTAAATATGTTAATTTTTCTGACAAATCGAGTCGTTTTAATCACCCAGATTACTTGACCGAAACCGGTTCAACCAGTACAATTCATCGATGAAAATAATGACCCTACTCATAGCTCTGTTTTGGTTTTCTTCTCCCAGCCTACTGGTGGCAGCAGAAAAGGATATGATCCGTATAAAGTCCGGTTGCTTTATGATGGGAACCGACCAGAATGCTATCTATGAAGACGATGACGATAATACCAGAGAAAAGCCCGCGCATAAGGTCTGTCTTGACGGTTTTTATATGGACACCTATGAGGTGACGCAAAAAAAATGGGACGCTGTTATGAAAATGAACAGATCCGTCTTCCATCACCCAAACCAACCTATTACTCATATTAAATGGCGTGAAGCCAAATCCTATTGCTATAAAGTAGGCAAAAGACTTCCTACCGAAGCCGAATGGGAGTATGCAGCTAGAGCAGGCAGTAAAACCAAATTTCCGTGGGGCGATGAAATAGATGACGATTATCTCTGGTACGCAGGCAACTCACCTAGAGAGATACCTCAAGTTGGCAAGAAAAAACCAAATGCTTGGGGCCTGCACGATATGATGGGAAATGTATGGGAATGGACGATGGACTGGTTCTCTTACACCTATTATAAAAGTAGTCCTGCAAAAAACCCTAAGGGACCTACGAGACAAAGTTTCAGAGTTATACGTGGTGCATCCTGGATGATTGATGAACAATATACCCGTGTCACCACTCGTCACGGAGGTATGTCCGACCCTACACTCTCATACTGGGTGGGAGTTCGGTGTGCAAAATCCCTTTAGCTTGTTCCCCTCTTTTGGACAGCAAAACAGTAAATAAGATATACAAAAAACTTTCCCAATCCTTGGGAGATGCTAAATCTGAACTAAGCTTTAAAAATCATTTTGAACTTCTTATATCGGTAATTTTAAGTGCTCAATCCACCGACAAGACAGTAAATACAGTAACAGAGAAGCTGTTTAGCCAATCCCCTACTCCTGAAAGTATTCTGTTGTTGGGGCAAAAACGTCTCTTAGAAATTATCAGGCCTGTCGGTCTTTCTCCCACTAAATCCAAAAATATTATTGCTACCTGTAAAATATTATTGGAAAAACATAAAGGGGTAGTTCCGCAAAATCGAGAAGAATTGGAAGCACTACCGGGAGTTGGGCGTAAAACAGCCAATGTAGTTTTAAATGAAGGTTTTGGTCAGGCTACGATTGCAGTGGATACGCATGTCTTTCGAGTTTCAAATCGAACGGGGCTTGCCATAGCAAAAAATGTTCTCGACACAGAGAAAGAACTGCTCCAAATAACACCCAAAAAATGGGCTGTAAAAGCTCACAGCTACTTGATTCTGCATGGCCGATATGTATGCAAGGCAAAGAAGTTTAATTGCCAACAATGTGTCATAATTAGTGAATGTGAATATCCTGATAAGAGCAAGTGACAAGTGCAACCCGCTAACAAGATAAACAGTTTTGAAGCAATAGTACATCGCCTTAAAAAGACTCTTCCCGATTCCATAGAAACTTACCACACAAATCAGACATCGACTTACCCACTTATAAAAATTGTATTAGGCAAGGGCAATCCCCAACGGGTCCTTATTTCTGCGGGGATTCACGGTGATGAACCCGGAAGTGTAGAATCTCTTTTATCCTTTTTGCAAGATGAGCACTATCTTCCCTATATAAATAAGTGGGAAATCACATTGCTACCTTGCATCAACCCTCATGGCTATGAATTCGGAACCCGAGAAAACCATCAGGGAAAGGACTTGAATAGGCTCTTCAAAGTGGATGAACCGCCAATAGAGGTTTTTTTTGCGCAATCAATATTAAGCATCCCCTTTGAACTGACTATAGAGTTACATGAAGATAATGAAAGCACGGGATATTATTTATACCAAAAAGGCATTGATGCGAAAGACGATGAATTGGGGATCGAAATATTAGACGCAATAAAAAACATCATGCCTATAAACCTGGATGATGAAATCGATGGCTCTTCTGCCAATCATGGAGTCATAGGGAAGAATATCGATATTTCTTCAATGGATTGGTGGCCTATGGCTCTTTATGGTTTTTCAAAAGGGGTAGAAAGGTGTCTAACACTTGAAACTGCCAGTCAATTTGATATGGCAACTAGAGTGAATGCACATTTGACTGCAATAAAAACCGCGCTTAATTATTTTTCAAATAAACGTTGAAGAGAAAATAAACCTGAAAGGAAGAATCCTATCCAATTTTTGGAGAGATAACGGGGATGATGATGGGTTCGCCCACTGCCAGCGCATTAATATTCTTCTCAGAATTGTAGCTGCTAAGGAGCCAAAGAGGGATGGTATAATTATCATTACAAATTTCCCATAAGGTTTCACCTTTCTCAACATTTCGAATCGTTAATTTGCTGATATCGTAGTTATTGAAAAAGTCTTCCTGAATAGCCTTATGGTATTCCTGTCTTCTTTCTTCAAATTTTTCAGGATTGGTTTTTGCGAAACTTACTCGAAGTTTCCCATGAACCGTTATTTCCGCCGTTCTACCAATCCGGTTAATTTTTCGCAACTCTCGCACAGACAATAGAGACCATTCAGCGTAGTGGCTCAGGGTTTCATCATAATCCACCGTTATCGTGCCAATGCTTTCTTGATTTTTGGAGGAAAAAGAGACTGGCGTGAATGCGGGTCTATTTTTATTCAGGCGCTTATTAGCTTTTGTGGCAACTTTTAAAGTCCGCTCGGGAACAGCGCGGGCAACTTTAATTTCTTTTTTGTGCTGTTTTTTAGTGTTTTTTTCACTTTGAAGATCCGCCGATAGTTTGAAATTTTTTATTTTACTTTTAGGGGTTATCGCCTCAGCAGGACTACTGGTTATTTTTAATCGCTGCCCAGAATATAATGAGTTGGGATCTCTCATTCGGTTCAAACTTGTCAAATGAATAACATCAGTATCAAATCGCTTGGCAATTTTGGATAAATTATCATTTTTCCGAACTCGATAATAACCATCTATCAAAGAATTTCGGTCGTCTTCCAGCTTAGCCAATCGGACAGAAGGCCCTGATTGTGGGACTTTGATTCTTTGCCCAGGATAGAGAGCGTTAGGATTCTTTATATTATTTATTTTTACCAGATTGTGGGCATCTGTCCTGAAACGTTTTGCAATTTTTGAGAGGTTATCGTTCCTTCTAACCCTATACGAAACTAGAGAATAGTTTTGTGGGGCTTCTGAGGTATAACTTGCAAAACTAACGGTTGGCTGTGATCTTCCTTTTGGCAGTTGCAG